>DASZQQ010000302.1:0-3293 GCA_035549595.1 Caulobacteraceae bacterium | reverse complement strand
AGAGTCCGAGCCATCCGCCAACCCTCGGTCAATGTCCGAGCGACGTTCGGCCCAGAACTGCTGCCACGGGCTCCATGCGCGGACTTCGGTCTGCCCGACGTTGTCGGCCGCCCACTTGCGCTCCGCGTCCGAGATCGCATCGGCAGGCCCCGCCTTCGGTGGGTCAGGCGGCAGCGGCGCGGCCGGCGTGAAGATGCCCCAAGGGTCAATCTTCGCTGCACCCGGCGGCGCCGGCCGATCGAGCCTTTCGGCGAATGGGAGCGCATCGGTACCCGGGACCGCCTTCAGATCCAGCAAGCCCTGCTCGTTCCTGACGCGGTATGCCTCCGCCTGCGGAGCCGTCATCGGCTCGCGCGTGTCGGCGTAACGAAAATTGCCAACGCCCGGTGCAGGAAGCCGACGCGAGGACTGGGGCGCGGTTGGCGGGCCTCGCACGGCGCCGTCGTCAGCCGGCTCCGGAGCGCCACGGACGTTCGAAACACCCGGCTCCGTGATCGGATCAGTAACGGTATCGGGCCGCGCGCGGGTCGGCGCAGCTCTGCCGAAGGCTGCCACGGGCGAATCTCGCTTTCTGTAGGTGAGGGAGGCGGCCGGGGGCCGGGCCGGGCCGGACGGGCGCTTAGGCCAGGACCAGCGTCACCACGCCCGACGCCACCGTCAGCGCGTACCGAGCCCCTGTGACCGTGTCGGTGAGGATCAGGCGCGCCGCGCCCAGCTCCAGGTCGCGGCCGCGCTTGAAGGTCTCGCGGTCGGCCTCCTCGAGGGCGGCGCGCAGGCGGCGCTGGTCGGCCGGATCGTAGTCGGCCGGCGGTCGGGAGAGGTTCACCGAAGGCCTCCGGAGCGGACGTCGAGCCGCGTGCCGGCGCCCAGCCGCCAGTCGCTGGCGGAGGCCGCCGTGAAGCGCAGGCGGTGCTCGCGCCCGGCGATGCGCAGCGGCGTCGGCGCGGCCAGGGCATAGGGGCCGGACAGCGTCTGCGGCCCCAGCGGATGGAAGCGCGAGGCGACCGTCAGGGTCACGTCCCCCAGCGTCGAGGCGTCCGGCTCCAGCCCGGCGAGGTCGAACACCTGGTCGCCGTCGCCGAGCTCCAGCGGCCCGCTCTCCAGGTAGGGCGCGCCGGCGCCGGCGTAGGCGAGCCCGTTCTCGTGCTGCAGCACCTGCCCGCCCGCATCGACCATCACGGGCCAGGGGAAGACCCCCGCCTCGCAGCCGGCCAGCCGGGTCAGCTGGCCGTTGGTCCAGTGGTTCTCGCGGTAGTTCCAGCTGGCATAGGCGTCGATTTCGCTTCCGCGCGGATAGAACCAGGTGATCTCGCCGTAGGCGGGATTGTGCAGCGCCCAGATCTTCGAGCGCTGCAACGGGTTGAGGCTGGAAAAGACGTCGTCCTGGATGGTCGAGGCGACCGGCGCCGTCTGGCCGTCGTAGGTCCACCAGCCCGAGGGTCCCATCCAGGCGACGAAGCCCTCGGCCCGGGCGACCGCCGCGCGCGAGATGACGCCGCAGCCGGCGCCGACGCAGGCGAACTCGTAGATGTCCGGCAGGCCGGCGTAGGTGGCCAGGTGCACGTCGGTGGAGGTGAAGACGAGGTTCGCGTTGGAGGCCCGCACGCCGCACATCAGCCGGCCCGGCGTGGCGATCGAGTAGCTGCGCGCCTGGTTGAGGTCCGACGGCGTCCAGTCCGTCAGGCTCGACTGGTCCGCCCACTGCACCTTGCGCGGATCACCGCCGGCGCCCAGGACGAACACGAACCCCTCGTTGGTGACGAAGGTCGCGACGTTGTTGGCCGGCGAGCCCGTCGGACGGGTCATGGCGTGGGCGGTGTCGCCGTCCCAGCTCCAGAGCCGGCCGTCGTCGGCGTTGCAGCCCACCAGCAGGCCCTCGAGCGTGTCGAGCGTCCAGACGGTGGCCTCCTGCAGGCTCGAGCAGCCGCCGTGCACGTCGCCGAAGGTCGAACCGCCGAACGCGCCGCCGCCGTAGCCGGCGGTCAGGACCGCATCGGCGCGTCCTGCCGCCAGGCCCGCCGGGGTGATGTCGCTGCGCCCGCCCGAGCGGCTGTAGACGAACACCGCCGTGGGCGTCGCCGCGGCGATCCAGGCAAGGTTGGCCGGGTCCTGCCATGCCAGCAGCGCCCGGGCCGCGGCCCCGGCGGCGCTCGCCGAGTGCGGCGTCCAGCCGAGCCACGGCCGGATGGTCCCGCCGAAGAAGCGCACCAGGCTGGCGTCGCGCCAGCGGCCCCGCGCCTGGTACTCGGTGCCGTTGCGCCAGACGCCCGGCGGCAGGTCGCGCAGGGAGAGGAAACCGGCCGTGGCGCCGTCCCGGGTCTGCAGCATGGATCAGGCCGTGTTGATGTAGCGGAAGGTGACGGTGTTGCTGACCGCCGAAGCGCCGGTGACGTTGTCGGTCACCGTGCAGACGGCAGTCGCCGAACTGACGCCCCCGGCGAACGACCCACGGACCGTCGGCGTCATCGCGCTCGTGCCCTGGCCGGTGAAGTCCCAGGTCTCGGTGTCGCCGTCGACCTCGGTGAGGCTCCAGGCGTAGGTCACGCCGCCCGAGGCGCCGGTGACGGTGGCGAGGCTGGCGTCGAAGGTGTGCATGTGAGTGAAGCCGAAGTCCGCCCCACCGCCGGTGATCGAGACGGCGAGCACGCGGCTCCCGGCCGAGGCCGCCGTCGCCGCCCCGCTCACGTGCAGTCTCCACGCGCCCACCACTCTGTGGCCTTCTTCTTCTCCAGCCAGGCCGTGCCCGGCCCGACCAGGGTGCGGCTGCCGGTGACGTTCGTCGGGACCAGCCGCAGGGTGTCGGCGCAGGTGATCGTCACCGTCGCGCCGGCGTCGGCGCTGATCGAGATCACCGTGCCGACGGGAAAGGCCACCGCGGCGTTGGCCGGGACGCTCGCCGTGGCGTTGGTGGTGAAGAACACCGCCTTGCCGCGGTCGCCCGCGACCAGGGCGTAGCTGCCGGACTGGGCGTTCTGGGGGAGGCCCATGTAGCCGGCCTCGAGCGGATCCATGGCCGCCGCCGGCGCGGCGATCTTCGCCCCGGCGTTCAGCGTCGCCAGCCCGCCGAACGCCGCGGAGCCGCTGAAGGTCTGGGCGGACGACCAGGTGTTGGCCCCGTCGAGCAGCGGCACGCTCGAGCCCGAGGTCCCGGTGTCCCGCGTCGCTGCCGTCCCCAGGCCCAGGTTGCCGCGCGCCGCGGCCACCGAACCGAGGTCCGACAGGTTGTTGGCGCGCCAGGCGTAGGCCGTGTCGGCGCCCGTGGCGGTGACTCCAAGGTTGGACCTCGCCGCCGA
>DASZQQ010000301.1:0-1794 GCA_035549595.1 Caulobacteraceae bacterium | reverse complement strand
TCCTCGGTGCCACGACCGGGGAGGGGATGGCGCTCAGCGCCGACGAGGCGAAGCGCCTGGTCGAGGTGGCCGCGGACACGCTGGCGGGCGCGGCGCCCCTGGTGCTCGGCGTCTCCGGCGCGATCACGGCCAGGGTGCTCGAGGCGGTGGAGGCGGCCGCGGCGCTTCCGGTCGCCGGCTACTTGATCGCCAGCCCCTACTACGTGCGCCCCTCGCAGGAGGGGCTGCGGCGTCACTTCGAGGCGATCGCGGACGCGACCGACCGGGGCGTGATCCTCTACAACATCCCCTACCGCACGGGCGTGAACCTCTCGAACGAGACGATGCTGGCGCTGGCCGGGCGGGTGAACATCGTCGGGGTGAAGGACTGCTGCGCCGATCCGGCCCAGTCGGCCGACCTGATCCGCCGCCGCCCCGAGGGCTTCGCGGTGCTGACCGGCGAGGACGGGTCTTACGCCGAGGCGCTGGGGCAGGGGGCGGACGGGGCGATCCTGGCCTCGGCCCACATCGACCCCGAGGGCTTCCGCGCCCTTCACCGCCTGGCGCAGGCCGGCCGGCGGGACGAGCTCGCGGCCGACTGGGCGCGGCTCCGCGCCGTGCCGCGGCTCCTCTTCCGCGAGCCGAGCCCGGCGGGGCTGAAGCACTGGCTGTGGCGCGTGGGCCTGATCGACAGCCCCGAACTGCGCCTGCCCATGGTCCCGGCAAGCGCCGCCCTGGCGGCGGACGTCGAGCGGCTGATGCCGGCGCGGGCCGACGATCCGGTCGCGGCGCCTGTTCCCGCACCGCCGCGCTTCGGCTAAGCACGGGCGATGAACAAGCGGCCCGTTCCCTTCGACCTCGGCCCCGTGCACTTCATCGGCATCGGCGGCATCGGCATGAGCGCGATCGCCGAGATCATGCTGCGCATCGGCTACACGGTGCAGGGCTCCGACGCCAAGGCCAGCGCCAACACCGAGCGGCTGATCAAGCTGGGGGCCAAGGTGTTCGTCGGCCACGACGGAGCCAACATCGAGGGCGCCTCGGCGGTGGTGTTCTCCAGCGCCGTGAAGCCGGACAATCCCGAGATGGTCGCGGCCCGCGCCAAGCGCCTGCCGCTGGTGCGCCGCGCCGAGATGCTGGCCGAGCTGATGCGCCTGCAGTTCTCGGTGGCGGTCGGCGGCACCCACGGCAAGACCACCACCACCTCGATGGTGGCGGCCGTGCTCGACGCGGCCGGCCTCGATCCCACCGTCGTCAACGGCGGCATCATCAACGCCTACGGCACCAACGCCAAGGTGGGCGCGGGCGACTGGATCGTCGTCGAGGCCGACGAGAGCGACGGCACCTTCCTGAAGCTGCGCTCGACGGTGGCGGTGGTGACCAACATCGACCCCGAGCACCTCGACCACTACGAGACCTTCGACAACGTCAAGCGGGCCTTCCGCGACTTCGTCGAGAACATCCCGTTCTACGGCTTCGCCGCCGTCTGTATCGACGATCCGGACGTGCAGGAGATGGCGGCCAAGGTCGAGAACCGGCGGCTGATCACCTACGGCACGAACCCTCAGGCGCAGATCCGCGCAGCCAAGATCGGCATGGGGCCCGAGGGGGCGGACTTCGACGTGATCATCACCGAGCCGGACGGGGCGGTGACCGTGCTGGGCGACGTCCGCCTGCCCATGGCCGGCCAGCACAACGTCCTGAACGCCCTGGCCGCCATCGCCATCGGCCGCGAGCTGGGCGCCTCGGAAAAGGCGATCCGCAAGGGCCTGGCCGGCTTCGGCGGCGTGCGGCGGCGCTTCACCACCACGGGCG
>DASZQQ010000300.1:0-11045 GCA_035549595.1 Caulobacteraceae bacterium | reverse complement strand
CGCAGAGATCGCAGAGAAGGCGCAGAGAGCGCAGAGGGGCTCAGAGCCTCCGCGACCTCCGCGCCTTCTCTGCGCCCTCTGCGTTAAGACGCCCAAGGTTCAGACGCCCAAGCTTCGAAAGGATCGCGCTTCGCGCGGCTGTTACCCGGACCCTTCGTGTGCTTCGTGTGCTTGGTGGTCCGAACGGGGGCGCCCGCCGACCTTGCTTTCGGGGCGGGTTTCGCCTACAAGCCCCGGCTTCGTCGAGCCGCCTGGCCAGAAGGCATGCCAGGGCGGTTCCTAAACGCGACCAAAGAGGACGGGGCCTCGGCTCCGAGCGAAATGCCGAAACTGAAGACCAAGTCGGGCGTCAAGAAACGCTTCAAGATCACCGCCACCGGCAAGCTGAAGGCCGGCGTGGCGGGCAAGCGCCACCGCCTCATCGGCCACAATGGCAAGTACATCCGCCAGAACCGCGGCACCAAGGTCCTGAACGACGCCGATACGCGCGTCGTCAAGGCCTGGGCCCCGTACGGCCTGTAAGCGGAGGGACTGAACCATGGCGCGTGTCAAAAGGGGCGTCGTCGCCCACGCCAAGCACAAGAAGGTTCTCGAGCAGGCCAAGGGCTTCTGGGGCCGTCGCAAGAACACCATCCGCGCGGCCAAGGCCGCCGTGGACAAGGCCGGCCAGTACGCCTACCGCGACCGCAAGGTGCGCAAGCGCTCGTTCCGGGCCCTGTGGATCCAGCGGCTGAACGCCGCGGCCCGCCTGGAAGGCCTGACCTATTCCCGATTTATCCACGGCCTTGAGCGGGCCGGGATCGACATGGACCGCAAGGTCCTCGCCGACATCGCGGGTAACGACCCGGCCGCGTTCAAGGCCATCGCCGACAAGGTTCGCGCCGCGCTGGCTTGAGGTCCGGGGTCGTCTGATCCCCCGCATTTCGAAAAGCCCTCCGGCGGAACCGTCGGAGGGCTTTTTGCTGACCTCAACGATACGCTAGACGAGCCGCCATCATGACCGACCTTTCCACTCTCGAAGCCGACCTGTCGGCCCAGGTCGCCGCCGCCGCCGACGGCGCGGCGCTGGAGGCGATCCGTGTCGCCGCCCTGGGCAAGACGGGCTCCGTGTCCGCCCTCCTGAAGTCGCTGGGCTCGATGAGCCCGGACGAGCGCCGCGTGCAGGGCCCGGCCATCAACGGCCTGCGCGACCGCATCGCCGCCGCCATCGCCGCGCGCAAGGCCGACCTGGACGCCGCCGAGCTCGACGCGCGCCTGGCGTCGGAGCGCCTCGACCTCTCCTTGCCGGCCGTCCCGCGCCGCCGCGGCGTGGTGCATCCGACCATGCAGGTGATGGACGAGATGATCGCCATCTTCGCCGAGATGGGCTTCTCGCTCGCCGAAGGGCCGGACATCGAGGACGACTTCCACAACTTCACGGCCCTGAACTTCCCGCCCCGCCACCCGGCGCGGGAGATGCACGACACCTTCTTCTTCAACCCGGGCCCGGACGGGGAGCGCAAGCTGCTGCGCACGCACACCAGCCCCGTGCAGGTGCGGGTGATGCAGAAGGTGAACACGCCCCCAGGCGCGCCCTGGATCGCCGCCGGCCAGACCCCGCCGATCCGCGTGATCGTGCCGGGCCGCACCTACCGCCAGGACTCCGACGCCACCCACACGCCGATGTTCCACCAGATCGAAGGCCTGGTGATCGACCGCAACATCCACATGGGCCAGCTGAAGTGGACCGTGGACACCTTCATCGCCCGGTTCTTCGAACTGCCCAGCGTCGTCACCCGCTTCCGCCCGCACCATTTCCCGTTCACCGAGCCCAGCGCCGAGATGGACGTGCAGTGCGACGTCTCCGGCGGCGAGGTGAAGATCGGCCAGGGGACCAGCTGGTCGGAGATCGTCGGCTGCGGGATGGTGCACCCGAACGTGCTGCGCAACTGCGGCCTCGACCCGGACGAGTGGCAGGGCTTCGCCTTCGGCTTCGGCGTCGACCGCCTGGGCCGGCTGAAGTACGGCATGCCGGACCTGCGCGACATGTTCGCTTCGGACACCCGCTGGCTCGCCCACTACGGCTTCTCGGCGTTCGCCTCCCCGAACCCCGCCACCGGTCTCAGCTGATGAGTTCGCGCACGTTCCCCTTGGCTCTTCCCCCTCTGGGGGAAGTGTCCGCAATGTCCGCGAAGCGGACGGCGGACGAAGGGGGAAGTGTCCAGCTCAGTTCGCCACTTCCCCCTTCGTCGCCCGCTCGCCCTGCGGGCTCGCATTGGCGACACTTCCCCCAGAGGGGGAAGAGTTCGGAGCTTTCCCGATGAAATTCACCCTCTCCTGGCTCAAGGAGCACCTCGACACCAAGGCGAGCGTCGCCGAGATCGTCGAGGCCATGACCATGGCCGGCCTCGAGGTCGAGCACGTGGAGGACCCGGCGGCCAAGCTGGGCGCCTTCTCGGTCGCCCGCATCGTCGAGGCGGTGCAGCACCCGAACGCCGACCGCCTGCGGGTTTGTCAGGTCGATACCGTTGACGGCAGGAAGGAGATCGTCTGCGGCGCGCCGAACGCGCGGGCGGGCCTCGTCACCATCTACGCCCCGCTCGGGACCTATGTGCCGGGCTCGGGCATCACCCTGGAGGCGCGGCCCGTGCGCGGCGTCGTCTCCAACGGCATGCTGTGTTCGGCCGCCGAGCTGGAGACGGCCGAGGAATCGAACGGCATCCTGGAACTGGCCGACACCCTGGCGGTCGGGACCCCGGCCGCCGAGGCCCTGGGCCTGGAGGCCGTGATCGACTTCGAGGTCACGCCGAACCGCCCCGACTGGCTGGGCGTCGCCGGCATCGCCCGCGACCTTGCCGCCGCGGGCCTCGGCACGCTGAAGGACCTCTCGGTCGCGCCCGTGCCCGGCAAGTTCCCGCAGCCCATCGACATCCGCGTCGGAGCCGAGGACGTCTGCTCGGCCTTCGCCGGACGGCTGATCCGCGGGGTGAAGAACGGCCCCTCCCCGGCCTGGCTGCAGCAGCGGCTGAAGTCGGTGGGCCTCAGACCCATCAACGCCCTCGTCGACGTCACCAACCTCCTCACCTACGACCGCGCCCGGCCGCTGCACGTCTATGACGCGGCCAAGCTGACGGGCGGCTTCATCGAGGCGCGGCTCGGGCGCGGCGAGGCCATCGAGGCCCTCGACGGCAAGACCTACGAGGCCGGCCCGGAGATCTGCGTGATCGCCGACGGCTCGGGCGCCATCGGCCTCGGCGGCGTCATGGGCGGCGCCTCGACCGGCTGTTCGGAGGCGACCACCGAGGTCTTTCTCGAGAGCGCCTGGTTCGACCCGATCCGCACCGCCCAGGCGGGCCGGGCCCTGACCATCGTCTCCGACGCCCAGTACCGCTTCGCCCGCGGCGTCGACCCGGCCTTCCTGGTCCCCGGGATCGAGCTGGCGACGAAGCTGATCCTCGAGCTCTGCGGCGGCGAGCCGTCGGAGGTGACCCTGGCCGGGACCCTGCCCGCCCCGCCGGCGGCGATCGACTTCGATCCGGCCTATGTGCGCCGGCTGTCGGGCCTCGACGTCGCGCCGATCCGGGTGCGCGAGATCCTGTCCGACCTCGGCTTCACCTTCGACGACTGGCGCGTGCAGCCGCCGACCTGGCGGCGCGACGTGGAGGGCAAGGCCGACCTCGTCGAGGAGGTGGCGCGCATCGAGGGCTACGGCGCCCTGCCGTCAGAACCCCTGCCCGAGATCGAGCGGCCGACCGGCGGCGTACTGACGGTGCGCCAGAACCGCCTGCGCACAGCCAGGCGGGCCCTGGCCGCGGCCGGATACGAGGAGACCATCGGCTGGAGCTTCATCGCCCGGGCGGCCGCGCAGCTGTTCGGCGGCGGCGACGAGCGGCTGGTGCTGCAGAACCCGATCGCCGCGGACCTCGACTGCATGCGCCCCTCGGCCCTGCCGGGCCTGATCGAGGCGGTGGGCCGCAACGCCAAGCGCGGCTTCGCCGACTGCGCCCTCTACGAGATCGGCCCGGTGTTCGCCGGCGACGAGCCGGCCGACCAGCGCACCACCGTCGCCGCGGTCCTGGCGCCGCACGGCCCGCGCCGCTGGGACAAAGGCCCGGCCGAGGGGCTCTACGACCTGAAGGCCGACCTGATGGCCCTGCTGGAGGAGCTCGGCGCGCCGGTGGCGAACCTGCAGGTCGCGCAAGGGTCCATGCCGGCCTGGTGGCACCCGGGCCGCTCCGGGCGCCTGCAGCTCGGTCCCAAGGCGGCCATCGCCGACTTCGGCGAGGTGCATCCGGCCGTGCTCAAGGCGCTCGATGTCGAGGGCCCGGTCTACGCCTTCGAGATCTGGGTCGAGGCGATCCCCGAGCCGAAGAAGAAGGCGGTCAAGACCAAGCCCGCCCTGCAGCTCTCGCCGTTCATGCCGCTGTCCCGCGACTTCGCCTTCGTCGTCGAGCGCGCCACCGCCGCCGGCGACCTGGTGCGCGCCGTGCAGTCCGCCGACCGCGTCCTGATCGCCGGCGCCCGGGTGTTCGACGTCTACGAGGGCCCCGGCGTGCCGGAGGGCCGCAAGTCCGTCGCCGTCGAGGTCTCGATCCAGCCGAGGGAAAAGACCCTGACCGACGCCGAGATCGAAGCCCTCAGCGCCAGGATCGTCGCCGCCGCGGCCAAGGCGACGGGGGCGGCGCTGCGGGGGTAGGCCCTCCCTCCCCTTCATGGGGAGGGACAGCTCGCGCAGCGAGCCGGGTGGGGAAGTGTGCCGTGAGCAGGGCGCCAACCGGTTAGCGTCACAGCGGCTTCGCACTTCCCCACCCTGTCGGCTTCGCCGACTTTCCCTCCCCATGAACGGGAGGGAGGATCAGTCGATCGGCCTGCCCCGTGTCTCCGGCAGGAACAGCAGGCCCACCACCGTCGCCAGGGCGCAGAAGCCGACCGGGTACCAGAGGCCGGAATAGATGTCGCCGTTGGCGGTGACGATGGCGAAGGCGGTGGCCGGCAAGAGGCCGCCGATCCAGCCGGAGCCCAGGTGGTAGGGGAACGAGAGCGAGGTGTAGCGGATCCGGGCCGGGAAGAGCTCGACCAGGAAGGCGGCGCTGGGCGCATAGGTGGAGGCCGCCAGCAGCACGAGGACGAAGACAATCGCCACCACGACCGGGGCGTTGACGCCCGCGGGCGCCGCGGCGTCCGGGTAACCGGCCGCCTTCAGCGCCGCCCTGGCCTCGGCGGCGAAGCCGGCGGCGGCCCTGGCCCGGCCCTTGTCGTCGAGGCCGCGGGGATCGGGCGCCGCCAGCGTCGCGGCCCCCACCCGCATCGTCGCCAAAGCGCCGGACGGCGCGGCGGCCGTGCGGTAGCTGACGCCGGCGCGGGTCAGGAACGCCTTGGCGATGTCGCAGCCGCTGGCGTCGAAGCGGCCGGCGCCGACCGGGTCGAACTGCACGGCGCAGGTCGCGGGATCGGCGCTGACCGTCACCGGCGCGCTTCTCTGCGCCGCCGACAGCGCCGGGTTCGCCGCCCAGGTGAGGGCGTGGAACAGCGGGAAGATCACCACCGCGGCGATCGCCGTGCCGGCGACCATCACCGGCTTGCGCCCGATCCGGTCGGTCAGCCAGCCCATGAAGAAGAAAGCCGGCAGGGCCAGCGCCAGGGCCAGCGCGACGAGGGCGCTGGCCGCCAGGTCGTCGACCTTGGCCATCTTCTGCAGGAAGAACAGGGCGTAGAACTGGGCCGTGTACCAGATGCTGGTCGAGCCGCAGATCGTGCCGAAGAGGGCGATCAGGATCAGCTTCACGTTGGACCAGCGCCCGAAGGCCTCGCTCATCGGCGCGGCCGAGATCGCGGCCTCTTCCTTCATGCGCTGGAAGACCGGGCTCTCGCTCAGCGACATCCGGATCCAGAGGCTGACGCCCAGCAGCAGGGCCGACAGCAGGAACGGCGCGCGCCAGCCCCAGGCCGCGAAGGTTTCGGCCCGCATGGCCAGCCGGCAGGCGATGGTCACCAGCAGCGAGGTGATGAGGCCGCAGGTGGCCATGGCGTTGATCCAGCTGGTGTCGCGGCCGCGCCGGTCGGCCGGCGCATGCTCGGCGACGTAGATCGCCGCCCCGCCGTACTCCCCGCCGATGGCGAGGCCCTGGACCAGGCGAAGCGCCACCAGCAGCACCGGCGCAGCCACGCCCCAGGTCTCGTAGCCCGGCAGCAGGCCGACGATGAAGGTCGAGGCCCCCATGATGGTCATGGTGACGAGGAAGGTGTTCTTGCGCCCGACCACGTCGCCGACGCGGCCGAAGACCAGGGCCCCGAACGGCCGGGCGATGAACCCCGCGGCGAAGGCCCCCAGCGCGAACAGGAACGACGTCCGCTCGTCCACGCCGGCGAAGAAGTGTTTGGCGATGTAGCTCGCCAGCGAGCCGTAGAGGAAGAAGTCGTACCACTCGAACAGGGTGCCGATCGACGCCCCGGCGATCACCCTCACCGGCCCCGCCGCCGCGCCCTCCACCGCCTCCGCCATCCCGACTCCCCGCTCTTTCGGGGACATGTACCGCCAGGTACGTGTCCCCTCCAGTGGCATGGGGACACGAACCCCGCCTGGGGCGGGGATCATGTCCCCGGCTTTACCCGCAACGTGCTGGCGCCGGCTCGACGGGTGCGGCGCGAAGTGCGACGGTGGCGCTTCGCAACCGGGAGGCGTCATGTTCAGGAAGCTGCTCTTCGCCGCCACGGTCCTCGCCAGCGCCGGCGCCGCGCGCGCGGCCGACGCGCCGGGGCTGTCGGTGACGATCTACAACGCCAACCTCGCCCTGGTGCAGGACGTCCGCCAGCTCGACATCGCCCGCGGGAGACAGCGGCTGGAGTTCAAGGACGTCTCGGCGCAGATCCGGCCCGAGACCGTGACGCTGGGCGCCGAGGGCATCGGCATCGTCGAACAGAACTTCGACTACGACCTGCTGACCCCCTCCAAGCTGATGGAGAAGGCGGTCGGCCAGCAGGTGCGGATCGTGCGCACCAACCCCGGCAACGGCCAGGAGGTCACCGAGACGGCGACGGTGCTGGCCGCCAACCAGGGCGTGGTGCTGAAGATCGGCGACCGCATCGAGGTGCTGCGCGACGACGGCGTGCCGACGCGGGTGATCTTCGACAAGGTGCCCGACAACCTGCGCGCGCACCCGACCCTGTCGGTGACTGTGGATTCCGACCATGCCGGCGCGCGGCCGGCGACGCTGAGCTACCTGACCACCGGCCTCGCCTGGAAGGCCGACTACGTGGCCCTGTTCGACGAGGGCGCCGGCAAGCTGGACCTGCAGGGCTGGATCACCCTGATCAACAATTCCGGTGTCAGCTACCAGAACGCCTCGACCCAGCTGGTGGCCGGCGACGTGCAGATCGGCGGAAACCCCCGCGCCCCTTACGGCTATCCGAACCGCGTCGTCGCCGGCGTGCGGCAGGCGGGAACCGAGCGTCACACCGGCCCCGGCGAGGCGCTCGGCGACTACTACATCTACACCCTGCCCGAGCGCACCACGATCGCCCAGAACCAGACCAAGCAGGTGAGCTTCCTCGACGCCCACGGCGTCACCGCCCACAAGGTCTACCAGTGGGGCTCGTGGGCCTTCGAGAGCAACGACAACCCGACCAGCGCCAGCGTCGTGGTCGACTTCCAGAACGCGACGGCCGGCGGCCTGGGCGCCGGCCTGCCGGCCGGGACGATCCGCGTCTACCAGCGCGACGCCCACGGCGAGCCGAAGTTCGTCGGCGAGAACGAGATCGGCCACACGCCCCAGGGCTCGGAACTGGCGGTGAAGATCGGCGACGCCTTCGACGTGACGGTGCAGCCGACCCTGGTCTCGGCCGACGTCGTCAGCTACCGCCGCCACCGCTTCTCGATGAGCTACCTGGTGCGCAACGCCCGGCCCGATCCGGTCACCGTCGAGCTGCGCCAGGGCGGCCTCTGGATCGAGAACCGGGTGATCAAGGAGAGCCTGGCCAGCCGCAAGATCGACGCCTTCACCCGCGGCTGGTCCGTGCCCGTCCCGGCCAACGGCCAGACCGTGGTGACGTTCGAGGTCGAGACCTGGTGGTAAGATGATCCGGCGCCTGTCCGCCCGCTTGCTCGCGCTGGCGCTGGCGCTCGCCGCGCCGGCGTTCGCGCGCGCCGACGTGGTCTCGGCGCGGGCGGACAAGGTCGCCGTGACCATCTACCGCGACGGCCCGCTGGATTCGGACGAATACGACGACACCCGGGGCCTCGCCTTCGTCGTCGAGAGCCGCGAGGTCGACCTGCCCGCCGGCCGCAGCCGCGTGAAGCTGCAGGGCGTGGCCGACGGGATCATTCCCGAGAGCGCCGCGGTCGGCGGCCTGCCCGGCGCCCAGGTGGAGCGCAACTTCGACTACGACCTCCTGGGTCCGGGCTCGCTGATCGCCCGCTCGGTCGGCAAGCCGGTGAAGCTGGTGCGCACCAACGCCAAGACCGGCCAGGCGAGCGAGGAGACCGCGATCCTGCGCTCGGGCCCCGACGGCGTGGTGCTCGACTTCGGCGGTGGCCGCGTCGAGGCCCTGCACTGCTCGGGCGCGCCGGAGAAGCTGGTGTTCGACCACGCGCCCCCGGACCTGGCGGCCACGCCGACCCTGTCGGTGCTGGTCGACGCCCCCGCCCCTGGCCACTACCGCCTGACGCTCAGCTACCTGACGGTGCGGATGAACTGGGCGGCCGACTACATCGCCCGCATCGCGCCGGACGGCAAAAGCCTCAGTCTCTCCGGCTGGATCACCCTGGCCAACCACACCGCCATGAGCTTCGCCGACGCGCCGACGGCGGTCGTGGCCGGCCGCCTGTCGCGGGTCGAGGTCGACCTGCCCGACACCTCGACGCCCGGCGTCAGCCTCTCGTGCTGGCCGCTCGGCAACAGCCACCACCCCAGCCCGCCCCAGCCGCTGCCGCCGCCCCCGCCGGCCTACGCGGCCTCGCCCGTCGCCGCCGGGCGCGCCGAGACCGTCGAAGACCTCGTCGTCACGGCGGAGAAGCGCGTGTCCGAGACCCGGCTCGGAGACTACCGGCTCTACAGCCTCGTCGAGCCGACCACGGTCGCCGCGCGCCAGACCAAGCAGGTCGCCTTCCTGGAGCAGCCGAAGGTCACGTTCGAGACGCTCTATGCGATCATGGTCGCGGGGACCGACTCTCCGGCCGTCGATGCGGACGCCCAGGTCGGCCACGCCGAGACCGTCCTGCGCTTCGACAACAAGCCCGAGCGGGGCCTTGGCCGCGGCCTGCCTTCGGGTGTGGTGCGGGTGCTGCAGCCCGGGCCCGGCGGGGCGCCGCTGCTCGTCGGCGAGCCGGCGCTGGAGCGCGACGTGCCGGTCGGCGAGCCCTTCGAGCTGAAGCTGGGCGAGGCGACCGACGTCAACGCGACGCAGCGGGTGACCGACGTGAAGGTCAGCCACAGAGGGCGGACGACCCGTACCCGGGCGTCGTACGAGGTCGTGGTCACGAACGCCAAGGCGACCCCGGTCATCGCCGAGGTCCGCCATTTCCGCGACGACGTCGCCGGCTTCCGGGTCACGGCCGAGTCCGACCGCCATGGAACCAAGGCCGGCGATCCGCTGTGGCGCCTGGTCCTGCCCGCCGGCGGCCAGCGCACCTTGACCTACGCCGTCGAGTACGACGAGCCGTAGCGTAGCGGGGACATGATACCGCAAGGGATCGTGTCCCCTGATCCGGGCGGGGAGTCTCAGGCGAGGGACACGATCCCTTCGGTATAATGTCCCCGGCGTCTCAGAACGGCAGGATGTGGCGCTTTCGGCTGTAGCTGAGGTAGCCGACGTTGGCGCCCAGGCGCAGGCCGACGCCGGCGCGAATGGGGGCGAGCGTGATGTCGTCGGCGCGCTGGTACTGCACGCCCAAGCCGCCGACGATGTAGGCCGAGCCCTCGACGCCGGGGAAGCGGCGGAAGATCGCGTCCGGGTACTGCAGGTTATAGCACAGGGTGAAGACCCGGCTGGCGTTGCCGCCGATGTCGAAGCCTACCGACGGGCCCTGCCAGTAGACCTCGGTGGTCGGGCGCTGCTTCATGTAGAGCAGGCCGCGGCCATAGCGGGCGCCGATGCCGGCCGCCCCGGCGCCCTCCTCGCCGGCGATGTAGCCGGTGGGCCGGCCCTGGTCCTTGAAGATCTTCTCGATCGCCGCCCCGGCGCTCTCGGCTGTGACGCCCATGAAGTCCGACACCCGGTCGACCATCTCGTCGCGGCTGTAGGTCTGGGCCTTGCCCTCGCGGGGCCCGCCCTCGCCGGTCTGGGCGAAGGCCGGGGCGCCGGCCGCGGTGGCCAGGCCCGTGATGATGAGCGTGCGGCGATCCATGCGAGAAAGTCTCCGGCGAGCGAGGCGCGAATCGTGCCCCGCACTCTAGGCCCGAATGCGACCCCGCGCATGAACCCCCGCTGAATCGGTTCGAACCACCTGCCGACGTCGTGGCTGCCGCAGGCGCCCCTTTCACCACGAAGGACACGAAGTGCACGAAGGACACAAAGGCGTCCGTGACACCGAACGGCGCCGATCGATCCCGGCGCTTCGCGCCCCCACAAGACCTTCGTGCCCTTCGAGTCCTTCGTGTTCTTCGTGGTGAAAGCGGACTCCGCGCCAGGCACAGCGGTTGAAGTCAATCTCCAGCTCCCGGGCGCGACCAGGGCTCCCCTCGCCGGGGGGCGCGAAATGCTCTACACGCCCGGCCGATGACCACCCCGCTTTCGCGCATCCGCAACTTCTCGATCGTGGCCCATATCGACCATGGGAAGTCCACGCTGTCCGATCGCCTGATTCAGGAGACCGGCGCGCTGACCCAGCGCGAGATGACCGAGCAGGTGCTCGACAACATGGACATCGAGCGCGAGCGGGGGATCACCATCAAGGCCCAGACCGTGCGGCTGCACTACAAGGCCGACGACGGCGAGACCTATGTCCTGAACCTGATGGACACGCCCGGCCACGTGGACTTCGCCTACGAGGTGAGCCGGAGCCTGGCGGCGTGCGAGGGGTCGATCCTGGTGGTGGACGCGAGCCAGGGGGTGGAGGCCCAGACGCTGGC
>DASZQQ010000299.1:0-4761 GCA_035549595.1 Caulobacteraceae bacterium | reverse complement strand
CTCCTGGCTTAATGCCGGGTGCGAACCGGCTCCGACGAGTAGACCCTGCCGATGTCCTCTTCCCTCGACCAGGATGGTTCGTTCTTCTACGTCCAGCCGGATGCCCTGAAGGTCATCTTCGTCGACGACGACCCGATCCTGAGAGAGTTTGCGGTCGTCAACCTTACCACCGAGGAGACCACGGTGGCCGCGGCCGCCGACGGCGCGACGGCGCTGAAGGTGGTGGACGGCCTCGAGCCCGACATCATGGTGCTCGACCTGGACATGCCCGGCATGGACGGCGTCGCGGTGCTGGAGACGCTGCGCGCCTCCGGCCGCGACCTGCCGGTGGTGGTGATCGTCGGGCGCGAGGACGTCGAGGCCATCGACCGCGCCTTCCAGGCCGGGGCCGACGGCTTCGCCGTGAAGCCCCTGAACTGGCGCCTGCTCGCCCAGCAGCTGCGCTTCGTGCGCCGCGCGCACGGAGCGGCCCGCCGGCCTGAACCCGGCGAGGCCGAACGCCAGCTGCAGCGGCTGGCGGCGGAGAGCTCGACCTTCCTGCGCGCCGCCCTCGCCCGCGATCCGTCGCTGCGCCCGCTCGCCGCCGACTTCGCCCGCATCGCCGACGAGGTGCTCTCCGCCCTGATCCCGGGCGCCGAGGCGGCGTAGCGCGCTTTCAGCGAAAGTGGACACCGGTTTCGCGCCCGAAAGCGCGCCAACGCTCGTGACCCCTCAGGCGACCATCGGCGAGAGGCCCTGCCGGTAGCGGCGAAGGCCGACCTCGAACGACGCCCAGGCGATCAGCGCATAGGCGAGCGCCGCGCTCGCGGCCGTGGCGAAGGTCGCCGGATCGGGCGCGCGCAGCACCTTCACCGGCGTCAGCACGACGAAGCCGGCGGGCAGGACGGTGTAGGCCACCAGCTTGCTGGCGCCGGAGAAGATCGACCCCGGATAGGTGCAGAACAGCAGCATGAAGTCGGTCAGGTCGCGCGAGAAGCTGCGCGCCCCGGCGATCCAGAACGCGAGGCTGGCGAAGGCGACCGAGGCGCCGACGTAGACCGTCAGGCCGCAGAGGGTCATCAGGGCCGTCAGCGCCGCCCTGGCCGGATCGAGGCCGGTGTAGAGGGCCAGGATCACGAGGCCCAGGGCGAGGTCGCCCCAGGCGCTGGCGATGCTCTCGCGCGCCAGCAGCCGCAGCAGCACCGAGCCCGGCTGGGTCAGCAGGGCGTCGACCTCGCCCTTGAGGATCGTCGCGGCCATGTCGCGGTAGCCGCCGAAGGCCATGCCGGCGAGGCCGACGATGGTCATCATCAGCCCCATGAGGAGGCCGACGTCGGGCAGCTTCCAGCCGCCGACGCTGCGGAAGCCGGCGAAGAACATGAACCACAGCGCCAGCACGAAGCCGTCGTTGACGATCATGCCGGCCGACTGCAGCGCGAAGTTGCCGCGGTCGGCGAAGGCGGTGCGGATCGCCGCCCCGGTCTGGGCCGCGTAGGCGATCAGGGGACGGCCCCCTTTCCACCCGCCCATGTCACACCCCCTCGCGCAGCACGCGGGCGAGGCCCGCGCGCCACATCGCCAGCGCCAGCAGCGTCAGCAGCGCCAGCCACGCCGCCTGGGCGGCGAGGCCGCTCAGGATGATGTCCGTAGACGGATGAATGGCCGCCTCGCCGGCGTAGAACAGGTGCGCGCCGAACGGGCTCGCCTCGCCGATGGCGCGCAGCCACGGCGGATAAAGGGTGATCGGGGCGAAGAGGCCGCCGAGCAGGAAGATAAGCTTCTGCACCACCAGATAGGCCGGCAGCACCCGCCGGACCCAGAAGGCGCAGAGGCCGACGATGGTCAGCAGGAGGACGCCGACCGCGGCGCCGAGGACGCCCAGCGCCAGGACGCCCGGCAGGGCCGCGAGCGGCGGGCCCGCCCGGCCCGAGACCACCAGCAGCGCCAGGCCCGCGCCCGCCATGGCCAGGAACCGCGCGCACGAGGCGCCCAGCGCCTCGGCTATGGTCCGCGCCAGATAGGCCTTGGGCCGCAGCAGCTGCGGCTCCAGCCGGCCGGAGCGGATGTCGTCCTCGAGCTTCAGGTGCACGAACGCCACCGAGAACACGATCGCCTCGGTGACGCCGACGTAGAGGGCGAGCCCCCCGGCCGGCAGGGTATGGGCCAGCGTCCCGGGCAGGCGCTCGGCGGCGACCTTGTCCCAGAGGGCCGAGAGCACGACCATGATCAGGGCGTAGAAGGCCGTCCGCCCGGCCAGGACCGGCCAGGCGGCGAACGCTCCGGCGAAGCCGATGCGCGCGCTGGAGGCGGCGGCCGCCAGCTCCCCGGCCCAGCGCCGCGGGGGCGCGGCCAGGATAGGCTCAGCCGATCGCGGCGTAGATCTCATGGACCACCTCCTCCATCGGCGGGTCCTCGATCGTGATATCCTCGATGCCGCCCAGCGCCAGGGCCCGGCCGATAACCTGCTCGACGCGAGCCTCGCGCGTGTCGACCTCCAGCACCGTGGTGTGCGGCTGGCTCGGCCGGCGCACGACGCCCGGGCCGTCGAGGTCGAGCACCGGCGCGACCGACTGCAGGGTGACCAGCTTGCGGCGGATGAACCGTCGGCGCAGCTGGTCGGTGGGCTCGTCGACCATGATCCGGCCCTGGTTGATGACGATCACCCGCTCGCAGACGAGCTCGATGTCGCGCGTGTCGTGCGAGGTCAGCAGCACGGTCAGGCCCGAGGCCGACGCCTCGTCGCGGATGAAGTCGCGCATCGCGGCCTTGGCGGTCACGTCGAGGCCGATGGTCGGCTCGTCGAGCAGCAGGATCTGCGGCCCGTGCAGCAGGGCGGCGACGACCTCGCAGCGCATCCTCTGGCCCAGCGACAGGCGCTGCACCGGCTGGTCGAGGAGACCGGCCAGGTCGAAGCGCTCGACGAGGGCGCTGAGGCGCCGCGCGAAGACGCCCGCATCCTGGTCGTAGATGCGCCGCAGCAGGGCGAAGGAGTCGCGCGCCGGCAGCTCGGCCCACAGCTGCGAGCGCTGGCCGAACACGACGCCGAGGCCATAGGCGAGCTGGCGCCGCTCGCGCCAGGGCGTGCGCCCGAGCACGCTGGCCTCGCCGGAGGTCGGCTCCAGCACCCCGCACAGCATCTTCAGGGTCGTCGACTTGCCCGCGCCGTTGGGGCCGATCACGGCCACGCGCTCGCCGCGCCCGACGCTGAACGAGACGCCGGCGACGGCTTCCAGGGTGACGATGTCGGGGGCGAACAGACCCTTCAGGCCGCCCAGCGGCCCGGCGCTACGCCGCGTGTAGCGGAAGGTCTTCTTCAGGTCCTGGACGGTGATCACGGCTGACATCGGAGGGCTCGGACGAGGGGGCTGCGGAGGAAAGGACGAAGGCGCGCGCGCAAATGAGGGACATCCCATACGGGAGCCCCTGGCGAGCGTTCATCATCTCCGAGCGTACGGTCATCGGGTCCGGGCCGAAGTCAGGCGAGGCGGCGGAGGTAGCCGACTTCTCGCCGCCGAACAAGGGTTCGCAGAACGGCGGCGCCCGAATTCTCGCAACACGCTCCCCGCGGCCGGGACGAACGGGGCGAGGATTTGCCCCTAAACCGGCGAAGCCGGGAGAATCCGATCCGCTGCATCGAACCACAGAGGACACAGAGGGACACAGAGGGCGAGGGCCCCGGCGCCGCGACCCAGATGGATGCCCTCAGCCTTCCCTCCTCTGTGTTCCTCTGTGCCCCCTCTGTGTCCTCTGTGGTGAGAACGGCGCCGGCAGTCGGGCGCCGGCTTCGCCGGCAAGGTTGCTAGGGGACGCGCCGGCGGGCAATCAGGGGGGCGAAGAGGGGAGCGTTCGCATGACGGAAGGCGAGATCGCCGCGAGGCTCGACCGGCTGCCGTCGGCGTGGCCGGTGTGGCGCCTGGTGGTGCTGATCTCGCTGGGCGGCTGCTTCGAGTTCTACGACCTGATGATGACCGCCTACGTCTCGCCGGCGCTGGTCAAGGCCGGGGTGTTCCACGAGGGGGCCAAGGGGCTCTTAGGCCTCACCGACCAGGCCGCCTTCGCCTCGGCGACGTTCCTGGGGCTCTTCATCGGCACCCTGGTGTTCTCCCAGGTCGCCGACCGGTTCGGCCGGCGGGCGATCTTCACCGGCTCGCTGATCTGGTACACGGCCGCGACCCTGGTCATGGCCCTGCAGTCGACCGCCATCGGCCTCGATCTCTGGCGCTTCGTCGCCGGCATCGGCATCGGCGTCGAGCTCGTCACCATCGACGCCTACGTCACCGAGATCACGCCGCCGCCCCTGCGCGGGCGCGCCTTCGCCATCAACCAGGCGATCCAGTTCGCGGCCGTGCCCGCGGTGGCCCTCGCCTGCTGGCTGCTGGCGCCGCTCGCCCCGCTCGGGATCGCCGGCTGGCGCTGGGTGATGCTGGCGGGCGCGGCGGCGGCCGTCGGCGTCTGGTTCATCCGCGCTGGCCTGCCGGAGAGCCCGCGCTGGCTGGCCCAGCACGGGCGCCTCGCCGAGGCCGACGCCATCGTCGCGCGCCTGGAGGCGGCCGTCGCCGTGCGCACCGGCCGGCCGCTGCCGGAGCCCGCCGCGGCCCAGCCGGAAGTCGCCACCGCCGCCGGATCCCTGGCCGAGATCTTCCGCCGGCCCTACCTGCGTCGCACGGTGATGCTGTCGGTGTTCAACGCCGCCCAGGCGATCGGCTTCTACGGCTTCGGCAACTGGGCCCCGGCCCTGATCGCCGCCCAGGGCCACGGCGTGACCAAGAGCCTGCAGTACTC
>DASZQQ010000298.1:0-6323 GCA_035549595.1 Caulobacteraceae bacterium | reverse complement strand
CATGCGCCAACCGGCTGGCGTTCCTGCTCCTGCACGCTTCCCCACCCTGCGAAGCTTCGCTTCGCTTTCCCTCCCCATGAAGGGGAGGGAGATCGCTAGACCAGGAACCCCAGCCCCGCCACGGCCGCGCCCACGAGGCCCAGGGCCGCCGCGCCCAGCCACGCGGTGCGGCGGCGGGTGATGATGGCGATGGTGGAGACGGCGATGCCGATCTCGATCAGGGCGGCGCCGGCCGTCAGCCAGTGGTGGCGCTTCTCGTGCGCCTCGCTGGTCGCGAGGGCCAGGTCGCGTTCGTGCTCGGCGGCCTTGGCCTCCTGCTCGGCCTTGGTCTGGTCGGCGCCCTCGGACGCGGCCTTGCGGGCGAAGTCCGCCGCCTGGGCGCCGCCGCCGGCGGCCCCGACCTGGAACAGGTTCTTCTTGATGCTCTTGGCCTGGTAGAAGTTCCAGGCGTCGGTGGCCTTGTCCTGGGCCAGCACCGCCTGGTTGGCGGCGATGATGGCGCCGCTGCTTTCCACCGCCTCCAGGCTCGTCGTCACCGCCGCCGCGACCGCCAGGACCGCGATGGTGATCGAGATGCGGCTGATCAGCGGGTCGTGCTCGTGCGCCGCGTGCTCGGCGTGCTCGCGGTGTTCGTGGGCTTCCAGCGCGGACATCCCGTCCCCCCCTACGCGTGACTGGTTCCGCCTCCCTCGAGGGCCGCGTGGGCCGCCGCGAGTCGGGCGATCGGCACACGGTAGGGCGAGCAGCTGACGTAATCGAGGCCGACGCTCTCGCAGAAGGCGATCGAGGCCGGATCGCCGCCATGCTCGCCGCAGATGCCGAGCTTCACGTCGGGCCGCACCGCGCGGCCGCGCTCGGCGGCGATGCGGATGAGATCGCCCACGCCCTCGGTGTCGAGGGAAACGAACGGGTCCTTCTCGAAGATGCCCTTATCTATGTAGGCGTTCAGGAACCGGCCGCTATCGTCGCGGCTGATGCCGAAGGTCGTCTGGGTCAGGTCGTTGGTGCCGAACGAGAAGAACTCGGCGTTCTTGGCCAGGTCCCCGGCCCGCAGGGCCGCGCGCGGCAGCTCGACCATGGTGCCGACCTGATAGTCGATGGACTGGCCCTTCTCGGCCATCACTTCCCGGGCGGTGCGGTCGGTGAGCTCGCGCAGGAAGGCCATTTCCTCGCCCTTGGCGACCAGCGGGTGCATGATCTCGGGCCGCGGCGGCGCCTTGCCGGAGGCGGCGATCTCGCAGGCGGCCTCGATGATCGCCCGCACCTGCATCTCGTAGATCTCCGGATAGGAGACGCCGAGGCGGCAGCCGCGGTGGCCGAGCATGGGGTTGGTTTCGCGCAGCTCCCTGGCGCGGCGCAGCAGCTTGGCCGCGTCGAGGCCGGTGGCCTTGGCCACGGCGGCGAGATCCTCCTCGGTGTGCGGCAGGAACTCGTGCAGAGGCGGATCCAGCAGGCGGATCGTCACCGGCAGGCCCTGCATGATCTCGAACAGCTCGACGAAGTCGCCTTTCTGCATCGGCAGGATCTTGGCCAGCGCCGCGCGGCGGCCGGCCTCGTCGTCGGCCAGGATCATCTCGCGCACCGCGGCGATGCGGGCGTCGTCGAAGAACATGTGCTCGGTGCGGCAAAGGCCGATGCCTTCGGCCCCGAACTGGCGGGCGGTGCGCGCGTCGTTGGCGGTCTCGGCGTTGGCGCGGACCTTCAGGCGGCGGATCGTGTCGGCCCAGCCCATCAGGGTGGCGAAGTCGCCGGAGAGCTCGGGCTCGACCATCTTCACCGCGCCCGCGAGGACGTCGCCCTTGGAACCGTCGATGGTGATCACGTCGCCGGCCCTGAACGTGCGGCCGCGCACGCGCATCTCTCCGGCCCGCTCGTCGATCTGGATCTCGCCGGCGCCGGAGACGCACGGGCGGCCCATGCCGCGGGCGACCACGGCGGCGTGGCTGGTCATGCCGCCGCGGGCGGTGACGATGCCGCGCGCGGCGTCCATTCCGCGGATGTCCTCGGGACTGGTCTCCTCGCGCACCAGGATCACGGCCTCGCCGGCCGCGCCCTGATGTTCGGCCGCCTCGGCGCTGAACACGATCTTGCCGGTGGCCGCGCCGGGCGAGGCCGGCAGACCGGTGGCGATCACGTCGCGCTCGGCGTCGGGGGCGATGGTCGGGTGCAGCAGCTGGTCCAGCGAGGCGGGCTCGACGCGGCGGACGGCCTCCTCGCGGGTGATCAGGCCCTCTTCGGCCATCTCCACGGCGACCTTCAGCGCGGCCTTGGCGGTGCGCTTGCCGTTGCGGGTCTGCAGCATGTAGAGCCGGCCCTGCTCGACCGTGAACTCGATGTCCTGCATGTCGCGGTAGTGGCGCTCCAGGCGCCGGACGACCTCGTTGAACTGGGCGAACACCTGCGGCATCGCCTCTTCCATCGACGGGTTCTTGTCGCCCATCTCGTGGCGCGCGGCGATGGTCAGCGGCTGCGGCGTGCGGATGCCGGCGACCACGTCCTCGCCCTGGGCGTTGATCAGGAACTCGCCGTAGAGCCGGTTCTCGCCCGTCGAGGGGTTGCGGGTGAAGGCCACACCGGTGGCGCTGGTGTCGCCCATGTTGCCGAACACCATCGACTGCACGTTCACCGCCGTGCCCCAGGTCTCGGGGATGTCGTGCATGCGGCGGTAGAACTTGGCCCGGTCGTTCATCCAGCTGGCGAACACCGCGCCGATGGCGCCCCACAGCTGCTGCTTCGGATCCTGCGGGAAGGGTTGGCCCAGCTCGCGCTCGACGGCGGCCTTGTACTCGGCGACCACCGCCTGCCAGTCGTCGGCCCCGAGGGCGGTGTCGACGTAGAGGCCCAGCGCGTCCTTACGGTCGTCGAGGATCTCCTCGAACATGTGGTGGTCCAGGCCCAGCACCACGTTCGAGTACATCTGGATGAAGCGGCGGTAGCTGTCGAAGGCGAAGCGGCGGTCGCCGGCCAGCCGGGCCAGGCCCTCGACGGTCTCGTCGTTGAGGCCGAGGTTCAGCACCGTGTCCATCATGCCCGGCATGGAGGCGCGGGCGCCGGAGCGCACCGAGACCAGCAGCGGGTTGGCCGCATCGCCGAAGCGCTTGCCGGTGATGCGCTCGACGTCCGAGAGCGCCGCGGCGACCTGGGCGTCGAGGCCGTCCGGATAGGCGCGGCCGTTGGCGTAGAAGTGGTTGCAGGCTTCGGTGGTGATGGTGAAGCCCGGCGGCACCGGCAGCCCGAGCGAAGACATCTCGGCCAGGTTCGCGCCCTTGCCGCCGAGCAGGTTCTTCATCGAGGCGTCGCCCTCGGCGGCGCCGCCGCCGAAGGCGTAGACCCAACGCGTCTTCGCCGCAGTGTCTGTCGTCATCAACCGTCCCTAGCCTGAAACCTGCGAGAAGTCCGCCACCCGGCCCATGGCGTCTCGAACCTGCGACAACAGGCGCAGCCTGTTGGCGCGTTCGTCCGCCTTCTCGGAATTCACCAACACCTTGTCGAAGAACGCGTCGACCGGGCCGCGCAGGGCGGCCAGGGCGCTCATCGCCGCTTCGAAATCCTCTTGTCCCAGCGCCGCCTGGACGGCGCCGGAGACACCGGCAACCTCCCGGATGAGCGCAAGTTCCTCTGCGCTCGCCCCGGCCATCTCGCGCGGCTCGCCGGTCGGCAGCGCGCCCTTCCTGGCCTCGGCGTTGAGGATGTTCACGGCGCGCTTGTAGCCGGCCAGCAGGTTGGCCCCGTCCTCGGTCTGAAGGAACCGGCTGAGAGCCTCGACGCGGGCGACGATGCGGAAGAGGTCGTCGTCGCCGAGGGCGAACACGGCGTCCACCAGGTCGTGGCGGCGGCCCTGGTCGCGCAGCAGCACCTTCAGGCGGTCGGCCAGGAAGTCGGTCAGCTCCTCGGCCACCTCCGGGCAGGGCCGGAAGCGCAGCAGCACCGGCTGCTCGGGCTCGACCTTGGCCGCCGAAGCGCGGTCGAACTCGATGTCGACCTCGTTCTCCATCGCCACCACGAACGCCTCGTCGGCGACGAGGGCCTCGCGGAACTCGCGCAGGTAGGGCTCGAACACCTCCGGATCGGTCAGGCGCTCGGCCCCGAGCCAGGCGGTGGTGCGGCCGGCGGAGACGTACACGGCCCGGCCGGGCGCGGCGTAGGTGGTCAGGCTCTCGTACCAGCGCCGCACGAGCGCGCGCACCGGCAGGCGCAGCTCGGACTTCAGCACGATGCGGATCAGGCCCAGCGCCGCGCGCCGCAGGGCGTAGGGATCGCGCGAGCCGGTGGGCTTCTCGCCGATGGCGAAGAAGCCGGCCAAGGTGTCGAGCTTGTCGGCCAGGGCCACCGCCATGGTCACCGGCGCGTCGGGGACCTCGTCGGAGGGTCCGACCGGACGGTAATGGTCGCGAACCGCGTCGGCGATCAGGCCGCCCTCCCCGTCCGCGCGGGCGTAGTAGCCGCCCATGATCCCCTGCAGCTCGGGGAACTCGCCGACCATGCCGCTGGCGAGGTCGGCCTTCGCCAGGCGCGCGGCCGCGCGGGCCTTGACGGGGTCGGCGCCGACCGCGTCGGCCAGGCCCTCGGCCAGTTCCTCCAGCCGCGCCACCCGCTCGGCCATGGTCCCGAGCCGGGCATGGAAGGTGACGCCCTTGAGCTTCTCCAGCCAGGCGTCGAAGCCGGCCTTGCGGTCCTCGTCCCAGAAGAATCGGGCGTCCTTCAGGCGCGCCGACAGCACGCGGGCGTTGCCGGCCGCGATCAGGGACGGGTCGGCCGCCTCGATATTGGCCACGACCACGAAGTGCGGCGCCAGCTTGCCGTCCTGGCGGTCCATGACCGCGAAGTACTTCTGGTGCGTGCGCATCGAGGTGCGGATCACCTCGGGCGGCAGGTCGAGGAAGTCGGGGTCCATGTCGCCCAGGACCGGCGTCGGCCACTCGGCGAGCCCGGTGACCTCGGCCAGCAGGCCGTCGTCCTCGACGAGGTCGAGGCCCCTCTGGCGGCAGATCTCGCGCGCGCGCCGGATGATGGTGTCGCTGCGGTGCTCGGGATCGAGGATCACGTGGTGCGCGGCCAGGACCTCGCGGTACTCGTCGAAGTCGCGCGCCCGCACGGCGCGGCCCGAGCCCATGAAGCGGTGGCCCTCGACGATGTCGGCGGCGACGATGCCGTCGATCTCGAGCGGCACGACCTTGCGGTCGAAGACGGCGAGGATGCGCTTCAGCGGCCGCACCCAGCGCAAGGTCCCCGAGCCCCAGGTCATGGACTTCGGCCACGGGAAGTCGCGGACGATCGCCTCGATCATCTCGGCGGCGATCTGGGGCGTCGGGCGGCCGGTCCTGGACAGGGTGGCGAACCAGACGCCATCGCGCTCGACCAGGGCCTCGCGGGCGACGCCGGCGGAGCGCAGGAAGCCCTCGACCGCCGCATCCGGCGCGCCGACGCGCGGACCCTTGCGCTCCTCGACCCGGTCGGCCTGGGCCTCGGGCAGGCCGTCGACGACCAGGGTCAGGCGCCTGGGCCCGGCGAACGTGGCCAGGCCGTCGTAGGTCAGGGCCGCGGCCTTCAGGGCCTCGCGCGCCAGGCGTTCGAAGTCGCGCGCGGCCTGCGCCTGCATGCGCGCGGGGATTTCCTCGGAGAAGAGTTCGACCAGCAGCGGGGGCATGTCAGGCGGCCGCCTCTTCCTGGGCGACCCAGGCCTGGGCGCACGCCTTGCACAGGTCGCGGATGCGGCCGATGTAGCTCTGCCGCTCGGCCACGGCGATGGCGCCGCGCGCGTCCATCAGGTTGAACAGGTGGCTGGCCTTCAGCACGTGGTCGTAGGCCGGCAGCACCAGCGCCTGGCCCTGCGGCCCCTTGGCCGCCAGCAGCCGCGGCACCTGGGCCTCCATGTCCTCGAACTGGCGCTTCAGCACCGCGACGTCGGCCTGCTCGAAGTTGAAGGCCGAGAACTGGCGCTCGTTCTCCAGGAACACCTCGCCATAGGTGCGGAATTCCGGCCCCTGGGGGTCGTTGAAGGCGAGGTCCGTGAACCGGTCGACGCCCTGGATGTACATCGCCAGGCGCTCCAGGCCGTAGGTCAGCTCGCCGGCCACGGGGAAGACGTCGAGGCCGCCGACCTGCTGGAAGTAGGTGTACTGCGTCACCTCCATGCCGTCGCACCAGACCTCCCAGCCCAGGCCCCAGGCGCCCACGGTGGGGTTCTCCCAGTCATCCTCGACGAAGCGGATGTCGTGCGCGCGCAGGTCCAGGCCGATGGCCTCCAGCGAGCCGAGGTAGAGGTCCTGCATGTCCGGCGGGTTCGGCTTCAGGATCACCTGGTACTGGTAGTAGTGCTGCAG
>DASZQQ010000297.1:0-14903 GCA_035549595.1 Caulobacteraceae bacterium | reverse complement strand
AGCTGGTCCAGATCGAGGCCCGCGCGGCGGAAGAGGTCGGCGGCGACGTCGCGCTGGAGCCACGCCTGGATCAGGGTGTGGGCCTTGGCCGGATCGGGACGGACGATGTCGGAGGACTCGCTGTTGGAGGCCTGCACCGTGCCCCAGCCGTAGCCCGCCGCCGGGGTCTCGTGGATGATGATCGCGCCCAAGGCGCCGCGCCGGGCGGCCTCCTCGTACTTGTAGGTCCAGCGGCCGTAGTAGGTCATGGCCTGGCCCCCGAACCTGCCGTAGGCGTCGTCGCCGGGTTTGGCCTCGAAGTCCGGGTCGTTGACCAGGAAGACGGCGATCTTGCCCTTCAGGTCCACGCCCTTGAAGTCATCCCAGCCGCGCTCGGGCGCATGGACGCCGTAGCCGACGAACACCAGCGGCGCGGCCTCGATCCGGACGTGGTCCTGCGGCCCGAGCGTCTGGACCAGCACGTCGCCGGTCTGGGCCAGGGGCTGGATCCAGTCGCCGACCCGCAGCCGGATCTTCGGCGTCCCCGCGACCTCGTAGCGGACCAGGGGCACATCCTGGGTCCAGCCGCCGTGTTCGCCGCCCGGCTCGAGGCCGAGCGCCTTCAGCCTGGCGATCAGGTACGCCACCGTCTTCGCCTCGCCGGGCGTGCCGGGCGAGCGGCCTTCGTAGGCGTCGGAGGCGATCTCGCGCACGATCGCGCTCATCCGCGCCGGACCGATCGGCCCGGTCTCGACCGGCGCCGGCGCCGCAGCCGTGCTTCCGACCAGGATCGCCGCCAGTCCGAGCGCCACGAGACCGGGCGCCGCCGCCGTTCGCTTCATGGTCGTCCTTCGTCCGAATGGGGGTCCGTGTTTTGAGCCGCGCCAGGAGGGCTGGCAAGCCGGGCGGCGCCGACTCCGTTGCATTGCATCGCAGCACGATGTACCTCGCGCAAGCTCCCTTCAGCTTCGGCGAGATCCATGACCACAGCCACCGGCGCGTCTTCGCGCGCGCACAAAGCCGACGCTCTCGGCGACTTCGCCGCCGACCGGCGCATCCTGGTGACCGCGGCCATGGCCCTGGTGGTCGGGACCGGCGGGGCGATGTCGGCCTGGCTGCTGATCAAGCTCATCGCCGTGGTGACGGACCTGGTCTGGTTCGGCCGGCTGTCGACGGCGAGCCTGCCGATGTCAGGCGCCCACCCGGGGCCGTGGATGGTCGCGGCGCCGGCGCTGGGCGGCCTCGTCATCGGCCTGATGGCGCGGTTCGGCTCGGAGAAGATCCGCGGCCACGGCATCCCCGAGGCGATCGAGGCGATCCTGATCGGCGGCAGCCGCATGTCGCCCAAGGTGGCGGTGCTGAAGCCGCTGTCGTCGGCGATCTCGATCGGCGCCGGCGGGCCGTTCGGCGCCGAGGGGCCGATCATCATGACCGGCGGGGCGATCGGCTCGCTGTTCGGCCAGCTGTTCCGCCTGACCGCGGCCGAGCGCAAGGCGCTGCTGGTGGCCGGCGCGGCGGCCGGCATGACCGCCATCTTCGGCACGCCGATCGCCGCGGTGCTGCTGGCGGTCGAACTGCTGCTGTTCGAGTGGCGTCCGCGCAGCTTCCTGCCGGTGGTGACGGCGGTGGTGGTCGCCGCCGCGTTCCGGCCGTGGCTGTTCGGGACCGGTCCGTTGTTCCCCTATTCCGGCGGCCCCGACGTCACCTGGCCGATCCTGCTGCTGTGCGCCGGGGCCGGGATCGTCGCCGGCCTGCAGTCGAGCCTCGCCACCACCATCCTTTACGCCCTGGAGGACGCCTTCGAGCGGCTGCCGCTGCACTGGATGGGGTGGCCGGCGATCGGCGGACTGGCGGTCGGCCTGGGCGGGCTCGTCGAGCCGAGGGCGCTCGGGGTCGGTTACGACGTGATCCGCGACCTGCTGTCGGGCCACCTGTCCGCCGGCGCGGCGGGACGGATCCTGGCGGTGAAGGGCGGGATCTGGTCGGTCGCCCTGGCCTCGGGGACGTCGGGCGGGGTGCTGGCGCCGCTGCTGATCCTGGGCGGGGCGCTGGGCCTGCTGGAGGGCCAGTTCCTGCCCGGCGACCCGGGCTTCTGGGCCCTGGTCGGGATGGCGGCGATGATGGGCGGGACCATGCGCGCGCCGCTGACGGGCGCCCTGTTCGCGGTCGAGCTGACCGGCGACGTCCACGCCCTGCTCCCGCTGCTGGCCGCCACGGGCGCCGCCTACGGCCTGACCGTGCTTGTCCTGAAGCGCTCGATCCTGACGGAGAAGATCGCCCGGCGCGGGCGCCACGTGTTCCGCGAGTACGGCGTCGATCCGCTGCGGCAGGCCTGGGTGCGCGAGATCATGGTCACGGCCGTCGACACCCTGCCTGGGACCATGGCCGTCGACGAAGCCACGGCCTTCTTCACCGCGGGCGACGGACCGAAGCACAAGAGCTATCCGGTGGTCGACGAGGCCGGCCGCGTGCTGGGCATGGCCAGCCGCGGCGACGTGCTGCGCTGGCTGCGCGAAGGCGACCACGGGCCCCGCACCCTGGCCGACCTGGTGGAGCGCACGCCGCTCGTGGCGGCCTCGCCGGACGAACTGGTCTGGCGCATCGTCGAGCGCATGGTGGCCGAGGACGTGGGCCGCGTGCCGGTGACGGACGCGGACGGGCGTCTCGTCGGCCTCGTCTCGCGCAAGGACCTGCTGCGCGTGCGGGCGCGCCTGCAGCACCAGGAGGAGGACCGCACCGCCTACCTCGGCCCCCGGGCGCGGCGGGGCCGCCGCCGCGGCAAGCGTCAACAGCCGGCTTGACCGGCGACAAGGCGATCGGGCCGATGACCGGCTAAGTCCGCGCCGACCGATCGCCGCAGCGGCCATCGGGCCGCTTGCGCGCGCACTGAAAGGAACCGACATCCCCGCCATGCCCAGTCCCGAAGCCGCCGAGCGCCGCGCCCGCTACCAGGTCCACATGCAGGAAGGCCTGGGGATCGACGAGACGCTGATCGAGCGCGTGGTGCACGGCTTCTACGCCGACGTCCGCGCCGACGCGGTGCTGGGGCCGATCTTCGCCGGAAAGATCTCCGACTGGGGGCCGCACCTGGAGCGGATGTGCGCCTTCTGGTCGTCGGTGATGCTGATGAGCGGCCGCTACCACGGCCAGCCGATGCCCAAGCACACGCCGCTGCCGATCGACGCCGCCCACTTCGACCGCTGGCTGGAGCTGTTCGAAGCCGCCGCCCGCCGCATCGCCTCCCCCGAAGCCGCCGAAGCCTTCATCGAACGCGCCCACCGCATCGCCCAGAGCCTCGAACTCGGCGTCGCCATGCACCACGGCAAGCTGCTGGGCGTCGGCGAACGCTTCCGGCGGGAGGCCTGAGGCCCCCCTTCCTCGCGAAGGCGGGGACGATGGCGAGTCCGCCTTGGACCACGAAGCACACGAAGCACACGAAGGGGGGCGGGGTAGCGGCCGCGCGCAGCGCAATCCTTTCGAGGGTCCGGCGGCTGCGCCTTGGGCATCTTAACGCAGAGGGCGCGGAGGTCGCGGAGGCGCTCAGACCCTTTGCGCTCTCTGCGCCTTCTCTGCGCCCTCTGCGTTAAAATACGGCCTCGCCTCCGGCTCGGCCTTACAGAATGCGCACGGCCCCTTGGTGTGCTTCGTGTGCTTCGTGGTCCAACCGGAGCGGCGGCGCCGCCAACGCGCGCCTTTCGAGCGAGAGCGGAAAGGGAAGGGCTAGTTGGGCGCCGCCCGCGCCACGATCGCGGTGGGGTCGCAGCCCGGTGGCACCGTTCCGACGACGTGGCCCGCGCCCTCGTCCAGGCGGCTGGCGCAGAAGGCGGAGGCCACGAACTCCGGGGCGTGGCGGACGAGGAGAGCGCCCTGCAGGGTCAGGACGAGATCCTGGCAGAGGCGGCGCAGGTCGGCCTCGGCGGGCCGGCCGGCAAGGGTCGTCAGTACACGGTCTATCGCCGCATCGAGGCGCGGATCGGCGCCGCGGGCGAGGGCCAGTTCCGAGGCCAGGGCCTCGACGGCGGCCGGCTCGCGCACCAGGGCGCGCAGGGTGTCGAGGGCCATGACGTTGCCCGAGCCCTCCCAGATCGAGTGCACCGGCAGCTCGCGATAGAGGCGCGGCAGGCCGCTCTCCTCGACGTAGCCGTTGCCGCCCAGCACCTCGAGCGCCTCGGCGGCGAGGATCGGGCCGCGCTTGCAGACCCAGAACTTGGCCGCCGGGGTCAGCAGCCGGCGAAGGGCCGCGTCGGCCTCCGACGCGTCGTCCTCGAACGCGCGGGCGAGGCGGAAGGCGAGCGCGGTCGCCGCCTCGACCTCGAGCGCCATGTCGGCCAGCACCGCGCTCATCAGCGGCTGGTCGACGAGGCGCTTCTGGAACGCGGTGCGGAACTGCGCGTGGTGGATCGCCTGGGCCAGGGCCTGGCGCTGGATGCCGGCCGAAGAGACGACGTTGTCGAGCCGCGTGAAACTCGCCATTTCGATGATGGTGGCGATGCCACGCCCCTCCTCGCCGACCATGAACGCCGTGGCGCCGGCGAACTCGACCTCGGCGGAGGCGTTGGAGCGGTTGCCGAGCTTGTCCTTCAGCCGCACCAGGCGAAGGGCGTTGAGGGCGCCGTCCGGCGTCCACCGGGGCAGGAAGAAGCAGGCGAGGCCGCCCGGCGCCCTGGCCAGGATCAGGAAGGCGTCGCACATGGGCGCCGACATGAACCACTTCTGACCCGTGATGCGGTACGCGCCGCCCGGCCCGCCGTCCCCGATCGGCTCGGCGACCGTGACGTTGGTGCGCAGGTCCGAGCCGCCCTGGCGCTCGGTCATGCTCATGCCGACAAGCGCGCCCGCCTTCGAGGACGCCGGCGCGAAGGCCGGGTCGTAGCGCCGCGAGAACAGCCTCGGTCCCCACTCGGCGGCGAGGTCCGGGGCCTGGCGCAGCACCGGCCAGGCCGCATAGGTCATGGAGATCGGACAGCTCGTGCCGGCTTCCACCTGGCCGGAGAGGTAGAGTCCGGCGGCGCGGTGGACCTGGGCCCCCGGCCTGGGCGACGACCACGGCGAGGCGTGGATCCCCTGGGCCACCTGCAACGCCATCAGGGCGTGCCACGAGGGGTGGAAGTCGACCCGGTCGACGCGGCGACCGTAGCGGTCGACCGGCTGCAGCACCGGCGTGTGACGGTTCGCCTGATCGCCGAGGGCCAGGGTCTCGGGCGACCCGAGCCGGCGGCCGTAGGCGGCGAGATCCTCGCGCGCCCAGGCGGCGCCTTCGCGCACCACCGCTTCGGTGAGGGCATGGTCGCTGGAAAAGAGGTCGTAGCGCTCCAGCGGCGGCGGCTGGTTGGCGAGGTCGTCTGGCAGATCCGGGCTCATGGCCTCAGCCTAGCAGGCTGCGGGCGATGACGTTGCGCTGGGTCTCGCTGGAGCCGGAGTAGATGGTCGCCGCGCGCACGGCGAAGTGCTTGGCGGTGGCGTGCGCCGGCTCCTCGAGGCCGAGGGGCGCCAGGTCGGCGCCGTAGAGGGCCGGCGGGGCGAGCGGGCCGGCGATGTCCTTGGCCAGCTCCGCCACCTTCTGGTGCAGCTCCGAGCCGATCAGCTTCAGCATCGAGGGGGCGGTGGCGTCGCCGGGACGCGGCCGGCCGGCCGGGAGGGCGGCGAGCTCCAGCTGTTCGAAGGTCTCCAGCTCGATCCTGAACTGGGCGAGGCGGCGCCAGACCTCGGGCTCCAGCGTCGGACCCGCGGCGTGGGCGGCGGCCTCTGCGTTACGGAGCACGCGGCGGACGAGGGCCGCGGGGGTGTTGTTCGATCGCGCCAGCTGCATCAGCCGCTTGGCCACAGACCAGCCGTCGTTCTCCTCGCCGACGCGGTTGGCGACCGGCACGCGCACGCCCTCGAAGAACACCTGGTTGAACTCGTGCTCGCCGTTGAGGCCGAGGATCGGGACCACGGTCAGGCCGGGGCTGGCCATGTCGATCAGCAGGAACGTCAGGCCCTTCTGCGGCTTGTCGAGCTGGGCCGTGCGGACGATGGCGAACATGCGGTTCGAGTGGTGCGCGCCGGTGGTCCAGATCTTCTGGCCGTCGACCACATAGGCGTCGCCGTCGAGCACGGCGCGGGTCTGCAGGGCGGCGAGGTCGGAGCCGGCGCCGGGCTCGGAGAAGCCCTGCGCCCAGAGGTCCTCGCCGGTCAGGATCGGCTGCAGGTAGCGCCGCCGCTGGGCCGGGGTGCCGGCCTCGATCAGCAGGGGGCCGAGGCTGCGGATGCCGCCGGCGAACAGCACCGGGGCGTCGTTGAGCGCCAGTTCGCGGTCGAACAGGAAGCGCTGGCGCGGGGTCCAGCCGGCGCCGCCCCATTCCTTCGGCCAGGCCGGGGCGATCCAGCCGCGCTGGTAGAGCCGCCGGTGCCAGATGCGGCAGGCCTCGATGTCGGCGTGCACGCCGATCGCCGCGCGGCCGGCCTCGCGCAGATCGTCGGTCAGCGCCCGGTCCAGGAAGCTGCGCACCTCCGCGAGGAACGCCTCGTCGCTCTCCGGGCGCGCCGCCTCGCGCACCGCCATCGCGCCAACCATGCCAAGGTCTCCGACCGGTCTCTTCGCGCCACCCTGGGCCGCCGGCGCGGGCGCGGCCTTGAGGCAGGTCAAGGCGTCGGCTTCGCCGACGGGCCAGAAGCGGCCTCATGAGTCCCGATCCGATTTCCCTCGCCCCCGGCGGCGACCTGCGCGACGACCTGCCGTTCAAGCCGGTCCGCATCGCCGTCGTCACCGTCTCCGACACCCGCACGCTCGCCACCGACACCTCCGGCGAGCTCCTCGCCAAGCGCCTCGTCGCCGACGGCCATGCCCTGGCCGGCCGCTCGGTGGTGAAGGACAGCGTGGCGGAGATCCGCGCCGAGGTGATGCGCCTCGTGCGCGGCGGCGAGGCCGACGTGATCCTGACCACCGGCGGCCCGGGCCTGACCGGCCGGGACGTGACGCCCGAGGCGCTGGAGCCCCTGTTCGACAAGCGCATCGAGGGCTTCTCGGTGATCTTCCACCTGGTCAGCTACGAGAGCGTCGGCCTTTCGGCGCTGCAGTCGCGGGCCCTGGGCGGGATCATCGGCGGGGTGCTGGTGTTCTCGATGCCGGGCTCGAACGGCGCCTGTAAGGACGCCTGGGACAAGATCCTGCGCTGGCAGCTCGACAGCCGCCACATGCCCTGCAACATGGTCGAACTGATGCCCCGCCTGCGCGAGCACGAACTGCACGAGTGCGTGTGACGCCCTCTCCGGCGACGTCCAGGCGCCGCAGGCGCTGTCTTCTTTGTCCACGAACCACACGAACCACACGAACAGTTTGCGGCTGGCCGCGACCGTTCAGCGACAACGGACCCGTTCGTGTGGTTCGTGTGGTTCGTGGACAATATCGTAGCGGCAGCGCCGCGCCGCAGAGGCGGGGACAGGCTCCTGTCGAAACATGTCCCCGAACAAAAAGGCGGGGCTGGCGGTTGGGCCAGCCCCGTCAGGGCCTGCGGGGTCTCTCGCTGCTCGCAGGGGAGAGGGGAAAGGGGAAGGGGAAGAGGGGTCAGCGGGTGATGGCGGCGGCGTCCTGGCCCTGCGCGGCCTGGGCGGTGACGGTGGGCAGGGCCGCGGCGGCGCGTTCCTTGGCGTCCTTCACGCAGCCCGGCATCAGGTAGAAGGCCAGGGGCTCGTCCATCAGCGCCTCGCTGCACACCTGGCGCGCGGCGTGGGAAATGTCGTGCTGCACGGTGGCGGCGTCCTTGCCGGCGGTGTGCACGGTGACCTGGGCGGCCGAGGCGGACCCGGCCAGGAGCGCGGCGACGGCGGCGGTGGTGAGGATGCGGATCATCAGTCTGGTCTCCGGTTCGGCGGCCCGGCCGCCTCAAGTGATCGTCGATAACCTACGCCCCGCGAAGCCCGTCCGCATTGCCCGGCGTCACGGCGAGGCTTGATTGTTGTCACGCGGGGATTTGACCGGACGGGACCGCGGCGCCGGCCGCCGTTCAGGGCGATCGGGCGCGAATCGCCGAGCCTTGCAGGCCCTTTTCCAGCGAGGCGTCCGATGGCGTTCGACAATCCCCTGGCCGGCGAGATCTGGTCTTCCAAGTACCGCTTCGCGCCCGCGGGCGGCGGCGGCGACGCCAGCGTCCGCGAGACCTGGACCCGGGTCGCCGACGCGCTGAGCCGGGCCGAGGCGCCCGCGCGCCGCGCCGAGGCGCGGGCGCAGTTCCTGGCCGCGCTGGAGGATCACCGCTTCCTGCCGGCCGGACGGATCCTCGCCGGCGCCGGCACGGGCCGGTCGGTGACCCTGTTCAACTGCTTCGTCATGGGCGAGATCCCGGACGACCTCTCGGCCATCTTCGCCCAGGTGCAGGAGGCGGCGGTGACGATGCAGCAGGGCGGCGGCGTCGGCATGGACTTCTCGTCGATCCGCCCGGCCGGGGCGCCGGTGAAGGGCGTCGGCGCCGACGCCTCGGGCCCCTTGAGCTTCATGGACGTGTGGGACGCCATGTGCCGGACCATCCTCTCCGCCGGCCAGAGGCGCGGGGCGATGATGGGGACCCTGCGCATCGACCACCCCGACATCGAGGCCTTCATCGACGCCAAGCGCGATCCGGGGCGGCTACGCAACTTCAACCTCTCGGTCCTGGTCACGGACGCCTTCATGCGCGCGCTCGAGGCCGAGGCCGACTGGCCGCTGACGTTCGGCGGCGAGGTGCGAAAGGTCGTCCCCGCCCGCGCGCTCTGGGAGCGGCTGATGCGCGCCGCCTACGACGCGGCCGAACCGGGCGTGATCTTCATCGACAAGGTGCAGCAGGCGAACAACCTCGGCTACTGCGAGACCATCCTCGCCTCGAACCCGTGCGGCGAGCAGATGCTGCCGGCCTACGGCGCCTGCCTGCTGGGCTCGATCAACCTGGCGCGGCTGGTGGAGCGGCCGTTTTGCGCCGAGGCCAGCCTGGACGAGGCGGCGCTGGCGCACCTCACCGCCACGGCGGTGCGGATGCTGGACGACGTCATCGACGTCTCGCGATTTCCCCTGCCGGCGCAGGAGGCCGAGGCGAAGGCCAAGCGCCGCATCGGCCTAGGCGTCACGGGCCTGGCCGACGCCCTGATCTTCTGCAGCGCCCGCTACGGCGAGAGCGAGGCCGTGGCGCTGACGCAGCGCTGGCTGGAGGTGATCCGGCGCGAGGCCTACCGCGCCTCGGCCCGGCTGGCGGCCGAGAAGGGGCCGTTCCCGCTCTACGGCCCGCAGATCCTGGCGCGGCCGAACCTGCAGGGCCTGGACGAGGAGACGCGGACCCTGGTCGCCGAACACGGCCTACGCAACGGCTGCCTGACCTCGATCGCGCCCACCGGCACCACCTCGCTGCTGGCCGGCAACGTCTCGTCCGGCATCGAGCCGGTGTTCGCCTTCGAATACACGCGCAAGGTCCGCCAGGCCGACGGGTCCACGCGCGAGGAAGCGGTGGAGGACTACGCCCTGGCCGCCTGGCGCCGCGAGCGCGGTGACGCCCCGCCGCCCGAGCACATCTTCGTCAGCGCCCAGACCCTGGCGCCCGCCGCGCACCTCGCGATGCAGGCGGCGGCGCAGGACCTGATCGACAGCTCGATCTCCAAGACCGTGAACTGCCCCGAGGACATCGCCTTCGAGGCGTTCCAGGACATCTATCGCGACGGCTGGCGCCTGGGCTGCAAGGGCCTGACCACCTACCGGCCGAATGCGGTGACCGGATCGGTGCTGTCGGTGAAGGCCGAGGCCCCGCCGCCGCCGGCGGCGAAGCTGACGCCCCGCGCCGAGGCGCTCACGGGCGCGACCTACAAGATCAAGTGGCCGCACAGCGCCCACGCCACCTACGTCACCCTCAACGACGCCGACGACGGCGCGGGGCCAAGGCCGTTCGAGATCTTCGTCAACTCCAAGAACATGGAGCACTACGCCTGGACCTTGGGGCTGACACGGATGATCTCGGCGGTGTTCCGGCGCGGCGGCGACGTCGGCTTCGTGGCCGACGAGCTGAAGGCCGTGTTCGACCCCACCGGCGGCGCCTGGATGGGCGGGCGCTACGTCCCCTCCCTGCTGGCGGCGATCGGCGACGTGATCGAGCGGCACATGGCGGGCGGCGCCGCGCCGGCGCGCCCGGCCATGGTCGCCGAGACCGTTGACGCCGCGCCGGTCCCGAGGGCCGCCTGCCCGCGCTGCGGCGGCTTCGACCTGATCCGCAAGGAGGGCTGCGACGCCTGCCTCGCCTGCGGCTATTCGAAGTGCGGATGAGCGGGATCAAGCGTCCGCGTGATCCACCTCAAGGCGAAGTTGGCGCGCAGGCGCTAGCGTCGCGCGCATGACGTCTTCCTCCGCCCGCCGGGCCTATGCCGGCCCGCCGCTGTTCAGCTTCGGCTTCCGCCCGTTCTTCCTGCTCGCCTGCGCCTGGCCGGCGGCCACCATCCCGGTATGGGTCGGGACCTACCTCGGCTGCCCGCCGTTCGAGGGCCTGCTGACCCGCGACTGGCACGTGCACGAGATGATCTTCGGCTACCTGTCGGCGGTGATGGCCGGGTTCCTGCTGACGGCGGTGCCCAACTGGACCGGGCGCCTGCCGGTGATGGGCGCGCCGCTCGCGGGCCTCGCCGGGCTCTGGCTCGCCGGGCGCCTGGCGATGCTGCTGTTCCCGGCAGAGCCGCTGTCGGCGGCCGTGGACGTCGCCTTCCTGTTCGTCTTCGCCGCCGTGGTCTGGCGCGAGGTGCTGGCGGGCCGCAACTGGAAGAACCTGCCCGTCTGCGGCCTCGTGACCCTGATGGCCCTGGCCAACCTGGCGGTCGACCTCAGGCCGCTCTCGGCCGAGCTCGCGGCGGGCGGCGAGCGCCTGGCCCTCGGCGTCGCCGCCGTCATGATCGCCCTGATCGGCGGAAGGGTGACGCCGAGCTTCACGCGCAACTGGCTGGCCCCGCGCGGCGAGACGCGGCTGCCCGCCCCGGCCTCGCTCTTCGACACGGCCGTGCTGGTCGCAACCGCCGTGGCGGCGGCGGCCTGGGTCGCCGTGCCCGAGGCGAGGCCGGTCGGCGCCCTGCTGGTCCTGGCGGGCGTTGCGAACCTGGTCCGGCTCGCGCGCTGGCGCGGCCATCGCACCCTCGCCGAGCCGCTGGTCTGGGTGATGCACGCCGGCTACGGCTGGATGGCCCTCTCTCTGGCCGTCCTCGGCGCTTCGGTGCTGGCGCCGTCGCACATCGCCCGGTCGGCCGGGATCCACGCCCTGACCGCCGGCGCCATCGGGGTGATGACCCTGGCCATGATGACCCGCGCCACCCTCGGCCACACCGGCCGGGCGCGCCACGCCGGCCCATGGACGACGCTGATCTACGTCAGCGCCAACCTCGCCGCGGCCCTTCGCGTCGCCGCCGCCCTGGCGCCCGAGGACGCACCGATCCTGCTGAGCCTGGCCTCCCTCGCCTGGAGCGTCGCCTTCGCCGGCTTCGTCCTGGTCTACGGGCCGATGCTGTGGGGGCCGAGGGCGGACGCTGCGCCCGCCCGTCCCCAGGCGGCGAGGGCGTAGCTCAAGCCCGGCCGCGAAGCCCCGCCAACTCTTCCCCCTCCGGGGGAAGAGCAACTGCGCCCAGTCCACCGTCCCTCAGGCCGCCGTCCGCTCAGGCGGCGGCGTTCTCCGCGGGGGGGTCGATCAGGGGGGTGGGCTTGGCGAGGCGGGCGAGGGGTTCGGGGCGGGTGATGACCACCTCGGCGCCGTGCACCTCGACGCCGTAGTCGGCGAGGGTCGAGAACGCCCGCGACAGGTTCTCAGGCGTCATGCCCAGCAGGGAGGCGAGCACGCGCTTCTCGTGCGCCAGGGTCAGGGCGCGGCCGCCGCCCTGGCGGGCGCGCTCGCTGACGAGGTAGTTGGCCAAGCGCTCGACGCCGCCGCGCAGCTTCTGGTTCTTGAACGCCCGGACCAGGCCGCGGTAGCCGAGCGCCATCTCGCGGGCCACGGCCAGGCAGAAGGCGCCGTCCGCCGCCATCGCCCGGCGCACGGCCTCGGCCGGGATCATCAGCACCTCGGACCGCTCGAGCGTCTCGGCGCTGAGCAGGGCCTCGGCGTCGACGACCACCGCGGCCAGGATGAAGGCCGAGACCGGCCGCAGCACGGCGACCGAGGTCTCCTTGTCGTTCCAGGTCCCGACCAGCTCCACGGCGCCGTCCACCAGGACGTAGAGGGCGTCGGTGTCGTCGCCCTCCAGGATCAGGGTGGTGTGGGCCGGGAGCTTCTGCAGGTAGGCTCCCGCCGTCAGCGCCGCGACCGTCTCCGGCGCCGCGCCGGCGAACAGCGGCAGGGCCTGGATGCGGCCGAGGTCGGTGGCGCGGATGCTCACGGTCAGGCCGCCCGGGCCGGAGGGACCGCGGCGGCGGCCGGCTCGCCGGCCTCGCCGTTCGCGCCGATCACCCGGTAGCGCCGCACCTCGGTGATGTAGTTGAGGATCAGCGACACCCAGACGATGCCGTAGAGCAGCATGAAGCAGGTCGACGGGACGCCGATCAGGTCCATCAGGGCGCCGAACAGGATCGGCAGCAGGAAGCCGCCCAGGCCTCCGGCGAGGCCGACCACGCCGCTGACCGCGCCGAGCTTGTCGGGGAAGTCGTCGCCCAGGTACTTGAAGGTCGAGGCCATGCCGCAGGCGAAGCAGACGCCCAGCACGAGCAGCAGGGCGGTGAAGCCCCAGACCGGCAGCCCGATGTGGAAGGTCAGCGGGCCGCGGACGGTGGCGATGCTGAGGTCGGTCTGCGGGTAGGACAGCAGGAAGAGGGCGATCCACGCGGCCCACAGCACCCACCAGGTGACGTTGTGCGCGCCGAAGCGGTCGGACAGGTAGCCGCCGAGGGCGCGCAGCACCCCGCCGGGCAGCGAGAAGCAGGCCGCCATCAGCGAGGCCGTCGCGATCGGCAGCTGGTAGGCCTTCATGAAGTACTGCGGCATCCAGACGCTGAGCGCGGTGAAGCCGCCGAACACGATCGAATAGTACTGGCAGTACTTCCAGACGCGCGGGTCCTTCAGGACCGTCAGCTCCTGGCGGATGCTGACGCCGTGGCCGCGCTTGCCGGGATCGGGCAGCGACAGCAGCCAGAACAGGCCGGCCATGACCAGCAGGGCCACGGCGTAGACGCGCGGGACCGACTGCCAGCCGAAGTGGGTGACCAGCTGCGGGGCGACGAACATGTTGACGGCCGCGCCGCTGACGCCGGCGCCGAAGACGCCCATGGCGAAGCCGCGGTTCTTCGGGAAGAAGCGGGCCACGTAGGGCGTGCCCACGGCGAAGCTGGCGCCGACGGCCCCCAGCGCCAGGCCCAGGGCCAGGAACTGCCAGAGCGCGTTGGCGTAGGACGACAGCCACAGCGGCGCCGCGCAGCCGAGCAGCAGGACGACCATGACGATGCGCCCGCCGAAGCGGTCGGTCCAGACGCCGAGCGGCAGGCGCAGCAGGGCGCCGGTGAGGATCGGGGTGGCGGTGAGCAGGCCGAACTCGGAGGCGTTCAGGCCGAGCTGCTTGCGGATCGGGATGCCGGTCACGCCGAACATCATCCAGGCGGCGAAGCAGACGGCGAAGGCCAGGGTGGTGACGGCAAGGACGGCGAGCGCCCTGGCGTTGGTGGGGGCGGGAGCGGCGGACATCAGGGGTCCTTGATCGGGGTGAGGGGGGTGACGGACTCGCGTCCGTCGATCAGGGGGTCCGGCGGAAAGGCGGCGAGCGCGGCGGAAAGGTCGTCGATGTGGACGACGTCGCCGACGACGCGCAGGCCATGATCGGCCATGCCCGGCAGGGCGCGCGACAGGGTCTCGCGGGTCATGCCGAGCTGGGAGGCGATCAGGCGTTTCTCGAGCGGCAGGCGGACGCTGGCGGCGCCAGCGGGGGCGCCCTGGGCGAGCTCGACCAGGTAGGCGCCGATGCGCTCCTCGGCCGAGCGCAGGCGGATCGCCTTGGCCAGGCGCATCTGGCGGCGGAACTGGGCCGCCTCGCAGGCCAGAACCGCCAGGCAGAAGGCATGGTCCGAGGCGACCGCATGGCGGAAGGCGTCGGCGGGGGCCAGCATCACCACCGCGTCGCGGTGCACGCGCGCCCGCACGAGGTAGGGCTGGCGGTTCAGGACCGCGGCCGGCAGCAGCAGGTCCGGCGCCTTGACGAGCTCGACCAGGGTCTCGGCGTCGCCGCGCACGGCGATCAGCTCGACCTCGCCCTCCATCAGGAACTGGGCGACCGCCGGCGTCTCCGCCTGTTCGAACAGCTGCACGCCCGCCGGCGTGCGATGCACCACCGCGTGTTCGGCGAGCCTTTCGAGGACGTGAGGCGCCACCTGGCCCAGCCAGGGCGTGCGGCGCAGGGCCGCCAGCGCGGGCGACGGCGCCTGGCTGGTCTGGTTCGCGGCTCTGCTCGGCACTGTTGGAGGGTCCATGTGATCAGGATCACGCGAAAGATGCGACATCCGCACGCTGTCGCCTTGACCTAGATCAAGGAGGCGATCCGGCCGCCGCGTCAGGTTGCGGCCCTGCAAGTTCAGGGACCGCCGGATGAGTCACACCCTCGACCGCCTCGCCTTCTTCACCCGCAAGACCGAGCTCTACTCGGGCGGCCACGGAGTGATGAACGACGACGACCGCACCTGGGAGGAGGCCTATCGGTCGCGCTGGCGCCACGACAAGATCGTGCGCTCGACCCACGGCGTGAACTGCACGGGCTCGTGCTCGTGGAAGATCTACGTCAAGGGCGGCATCGTCACCTGGGAGACCCAGCAGACCGACTATCCGCGCACGCGGCCGGAGCTGCCGAACCACGAGCCGCGCGGTTGCGCGCGGGGGGCCAGCTATTCCTGGTACCTCTATTCCGCCAACCGGGTGAAATACCCGCTGATCCGCGCACGCCTCCTGAAGCAATGGCGCGCCGCGCGGGCGACGCAGACGCCG
>DASZQQ010000296.1:0-1882 GCA_035549595.1 Caulobacteraceae bacterium | reverse complement strand
TGGACGGCGAGGCCATCCATGAGCTGATCGAGACCGAGGGCGTGACCTTCTCGGCCGCCGTGCCGACGGTCTGGCAGATGCTGCTGCAGCACCTGCGGGCCACCAACGGCAAGCTGACCAAGCTGAAGCGCGTGGTGATCGGCGGCTCGGCCGTGCCCGAGAGCATCGTGCGCGCCTTCCATGACGACTACGGCGTCGAGGTCACCCACGCCTGGGGCATGACCGAGACAAGTCCGCTCGGCACCCTCTCGACGCCGACGCCCGAGACCTCGGCCATGAGCTACGACGAGCGCATGCCCTACATGCTCAAGCAGGGCCGCCCGCCGGTGGGCGTCGAGCTGAAGCTGACCGACGACGCCGGCAACCGCCTGCCGCACGACGGCGTCCGGTTCGGCCGCCTGAAGATCAAGGGCCCCTTCATCGTCGGCCAGTACTTCCAGGGCGACGGCGGCGACATCCTGGACGAGGAAGGGTTCTTCGACACCGGCGACGTCGCCACCATCGACCCGCTCGGCTACATGCAGATCACCGACCGGGCCAAGGACGTGATCAAGTCTGGCGGCGAGTGGATCAGCTCCATCGAGATCGAGAACATCGCCGCGGGCCATCCGAAGGCGGCGCTGGCGGCGGTGATCGGCGTGACCCACCCCAAGTGGGACGAGCGGCCTCTGCTGCTGGTCAAGCTGAAGGACGGCGAGAGCGCGACCAAGGACGAGTTCCTGAAGTTCCTGGAGGGCAAGATCGCCAAGTGGTGGATGCCCGACGACGTCCAGTTCGTCGACGACATCCCCCTGGGGGCCACCGGCAAGATCGACAAGAAGCTGATCCGCCAGCGCATGGAGGGCTACGTCCTGCCAACGGCGAAGGCCAGCGTGGCCTGAGGGCCCGGCGCGGCGCTCGATCTGGGGACATGTTCCGAAGGTACGTGTCCCCATTTCCCGACAGATCTCCGATGGAGGGGACACGAACCCTGCCTGCGGCAGGGATCATGTCCCCGGAGGTAGCCGCGGAAGGTCGCTTTCATCTTTCAGGGCGACGCCGGTGCGGCCGAGGCGGAAGGCTTCGCCGATCAGCCAGGCGAGGCGGAACGCCGCGTCCTCGGCGGCGAGGCCCGCCGGGCGGATGTTGGAGACGCAGTTGCGTTCGGCGTCGGTGCGGCCGGGGCGAGGCGCGAGGGTCAGGTAGGCCCCGAGGCTGTCCGGCGAGGAGAGGCCCGGCCGCTCGCCGATCAGCACCAGCACCGCCCGCGCGCCGAGGCGCTCGCCGATCGCATCGCCGAGCGCGACGCGCGCCTGGGTGGCGATGACCACCGGGCCGAGGGCGAGGCCGGCGGCCGTAAGCCGCGGAACCAGGGCGGCGATGACGCCCGCGGCGTGGGCCTGGGCCGCCTGGGCCGAGAGCCCGTCGGCCACGACCACCGCGACGTCGCAGGGCGCGGGCGGCAGTTCGGCGTCGGCGGCGAGGCGGCGGCCGAGGTCCGGGCGCAGCAGGTAGGTCCGCCGGTCAGGGGCGGCGCTGCGCACGCAGAGGACCGGCAGGCCCAGCGCTTCGAGGTCGTGAGCGAGGCGGGCGACGTCGAGGGCGCCGTGCACCGCGTCGCGGGCGCGGGCGTGGTCGAGGGCGAAGGCCAGCTGGGCCGCGGTGGGCTGGCTGACGCCGGCGCGACCGAGACCGACGCGGGCGCCGGTCAGCCGGCGCAGGGCCCGGGCGATGTCGCCGCTCACGCCAGCCGCTCGAGCAGGGCGAGTCCGGGCGGGGGCTCCAGCAGCCGGCCGGTCCCGTCCGCCAGGCCTATCGTTTCGAGCCACGCCTCGAACTCGGGCGCCCGCTTCAGCCCCAGCACCTGGCGCAGGTAGTTGGCGTCGTGGAACGAGGTCGACTG
>DASZQQ010000295.1:0-3216 GCA_035549595.1 Caulobacteraceae bacterium | reverse complement strand
CGGGTGTGGCGGCAGGTGTCGGCGCGGGCGCGACAGGAGCGGGAGCGGCCGGCGCGGCCGCCTGGGCCGTCGGGGCCGCGGCCTCGGCGCCGCCGGTGATCGGGATCGGCTGGGCCGCCACGCCGACGACGTTGGCGATCTGCGACGACAGCTGGTCCATGGCCAGCTCCCAGTCGGCGAAGAAGTCGATCCACTGCCGCGTCGCGAACTCGTAGCGGAAGGCGTCGTTCGGGGCGACGTCCTCGATCCTGAGCGGCACCACCGCCAGCTTCTGCTGGCTGGCCAGCGCCAGCTCCTTGTTCATCTCCTCTGAGTTGTTGGAGTTGGCGGTGAAGACCAGAAGCATCAGCTTCACCTTCCGGATCGCGCGGACGATCGCGACCTGGAAGTTCTCACCCGGCAGGATGTCGCGGCTGGAGATCCAGCACTTGAACCCGCGGCTCTCCAGCGCCGAGCACAAGGTCGTCGCGACCTTGCGGTCCTGGGCCGCAAAACTGATGAAGACCTGAGCGTCCATGAGGAACTGGCGATCTCTGACCGAAAAACCTGATTTCGCGGCGCACTTAAACGAACGGCGCGCCGCGATGGCAAGGCGCAAAATGCCTGCCACCTCAGCGTTTGTTCGATTGCGGCCCACCCGCGCCTTTCGCTATTGAACGCTGTTCGCGCCAGCTTGTCGAGCGGGGCGCGGCGTTCGGGCGACCTTGGGCCTTCGGCGCCGGTCCTGGCGGCGCCCCGGCCGCGGCGTCGTCGGTACAGAGGACTTCAACGCCGCACGGGGCGGCCTCAGCGAGGCGGGACGGTCAATGTCGAACGGAATCACTTTCGGGTTCGCCAAGCCGCTGGCGGCTGCGCTGGCGCTGGCCGGCGCGCTGGCCGCGGCGCCCGGCGCGGTCTCGGCGCCGGGCTTCGGCTACGACGGCGCCTGGGCCCCGACCTGGGCGGCCAGCCCCGAACCGCCGCGCGTGCCGCCGACCGTGCTCAACAACCAGACCGTCCGCGAGGTGCTGCGCATCAGCATCGGCGCCGGCCGGTTCCGGGTGCGCCTCACCAATGAATACGGTTCCAAGCCGGTGATCATCGGCGCCGCCCACCTGGCGCTCACGACCACCGGCTCGGGCGTCGACCCGCGCAGCGACCGCGCCCTGACCTTCGACGGCCAGCCGACCGTGACGATCCCGGCCTATGGCGTCATCTACAGCGATCCCGTCGACATCTCGGGTCCGGCGCTGTCGCAGATGTCGGTGAGCCTCTACTTCCCCGGCACGTCGGGCGACGCCACGGGCCATTTCTTCGGCCTGCAGACGGCCTATGTCGGCGCCGGCAACCAGGTCGACGCCCGCGAGATCAACATCACCAACACCCTCGGCGAGCGGCCGTTCGTCTCCGGCGTCGAGGTCGCCCTGCCGAAGCGGCCGAAGGTCGTGGTCACCCTCGGCGACGCCCTGACCGACGGCTTCGGCTCCCAGCCCGGCGCCAACCATCGGTGGCCGGACTATCTGGCCCAGCGCCTCAACGAGGACCGCAAGCGCACACCGACGGCGGTGGTCAACGCCTCGATCAGCGGCAACCGCCTGCTGCACGACTTCATCGGCCCCAACGCCATCTCGCGTTTCGACCGCGACGTGCTGTCGATGCCCAGGGTCAGCCATCTGATCATCCTCCTGGGCATCAACGACTTCGGCTTCCCCGGCGCGCGCAACCTGCCCGACGAGGAGGTCACGGCCGAGGAGGTGATCGCCGGCTACAAGCAGCTGGTGGCCCGCGCCCGCGCGCACGACATCAAGGTCATCGGCGCCACCCTGCCGCCGTTCGGCCCGATCCCCTCGCGGCCCGGCTTCTACAGCGACGAGGCCGAGGCCAAGCGCCAGGCGGTCAACCAGTGGATCCGCACCAGCGGCTTCTTCGACGGGGTGATCGACTTCGACGCCGCGGTGCGCGACCCGAAGACCCCCAACCGGCTGAACCCCGGCTACGACAGCGGCGACCACCTGAACCTCAACGACGCCGGCTACAAGGCCATGGCCGACGCGGTGAACCTGAAGCTGCTCGACTAATCCGGCGACGGCGGCACGAGGTAGGGCCGCAGCGCCAGCCACGCCTCGCGCTTGGCCGCGAACGGTGTGGTCAGGGCCGGACTGCTGGAGGGGAGCGGCACGAGCGCGAGGTCGGCGCGGCCGGCCAGGGCCTTTCGTCCGACAGCGGCGGACTTCGCGCCGTTGAACGCCACCGCCTTCAGCGCCGGCAGCCGGGCCGCGAGCTCGGCCAGGGCGTTGGGCGTCGCCGCGCGGATGGCGCCGTCCAGGCTGCCGGTGCGGTGCGCGCTCTCGATCACGTCCCAGAGTCCGACACCGGCCTCCAGCAGCCGGACCAGGCGGTCGGCATAGGCGGCGCCGGCCAGGGGCGCGCCGGTCACCGCCTCCATCAGCCGCCAGAACTGGTTCTGCGGATGGCCGTAGTACTGGGCCTTGGCCAGGGAGACCTCGCCCGGCAGGCTGCCCAGCACGAGCACCCGGGTGCGCGCGTCGACCACCGGGGCGAAGGACGCCTTGCGGATCTCCATCGCCGGCAGTCTTCCCTCCCCTGAGCGGGAAGGGAAGACATGGCCGAGAGGCTGGCGCTTGCGCGTCTTAGAACGCGTACCGGGCGCCGATGCTGGCGGTGTAGTCGCGGTAGTTGGTCTTCCACTTGTAGCTGGCGACGGCAAAGGCCGTGAACCCGCCCTTGGCGTAGATCCCGACCTCGGACCCGACGTCGCCGAAGGCGAAAGGTCAGTACGGCACGTCGCTGCGGGTCGCGGGCGGGGCTTCGTCCGTGGCCGGCTTGACCGGGGCCGGCGGCTTTTCGCTGGCCGAGGTCAGGATGTCGTCGATGTTCTGGTCCGGCTTCGACGGCTTGGCCTGGATCTGCTGGGCGGCGGCCGCCTTGGCCGCGGCCTCCTGCGCCTTCTCGGCGTCGGTCTGGTCGTCCTTCTTGGCCTGCTGCGCGGGCGCCGCGACCGGCGGCGGGAGGACAACGATCGGCTGGGCGTCCGTCGCCCCGTCGTCGGCGGCCTTGCCGCTCGCCCCCGCCACCGCGCCGACGCCGCCCCGCAGGGCGGCCTTGAAGCCGAGGCCGAGACCCGCGGCCGCGACCAGGGCCAGCACGGCGGCGGCGGTGTAGGCGATCGGCCGGGACGGGATGGAGACCGGTCCGTTTTCGGTCCAGGCGGAGGTC
>DASZQQ010000294.1:0-4711 GCA_035549595.1 Caulobacteraceae bacterium | reverse complement strand
GCCGCAGGCATAGGCGATCGTCTCGCGCGCCTCGTCCGGGCGGCAGCGCTTGCAGGCGCGGAAGGCGTCGGCGCGGGCGGCCTCGGCGGTGTCGTAGAAACGCGCGTTGCGCCGCAGGGGCCGGCCCGAACAGCTGGGGCGGCAGTAGACGCCGGTCGTGACGACGGCGAACAGGAACGCGCCGTCCGCCTCGCGGTCGCGGCGCTGGACGGCGGCCCAGCGGGCGTCGTCGTCGGTGAAGCGGGTCATCGGAAGTCTCCTCGTCTGAAGGAACTTCCGCGATCATGGATAGGGCGAGGGCCGTCCGCATTCCGATGCTTGCGATGAGGCCGGGGACATGATCCCGCAGGGTTCGTGTCCCCTCGAGGGAGCGCGGGAGGGTGCGTGACGGGGACACGAACCTGCCTGCGGCAGGATCATGTCCCCGGAGGGTCAGCTGACCCGGCGCAGGTTGGCGGCGCGGATGAAGTCGAGCGGCGGGGCGGTTTCGGCGAGGACGGCGTCGCGGATGGCGCGGGGCTCGCCGAACAGGTGGCCCTGGCCGTAGGCGATGTCGAGGTCGAGGACGTCGACCACCTGGCGTTCGCTCTCGACCTTCTCGGCGATCAGTTCGACGCCGTAACGGCGGGCGAGGGACGCGTAGTCGGCCGCCTGCAGGTCGGGCAGGCCGCGCAGCACCGGTCCTTCGGCGGTGTCCTCGACCTGGTCGAGCAGGAACTGGGCGCCGATCTTGACGAACTTGACGTCGGCCCGGGCGAGGTCGGGGAAGTCGAGGTCGAGGTCCGAGACCTTGTCGAGCGAGAAACGGAAGCCGAGGTCGGCCAGCTTGGCCATGTGCCGGGCCTCGACGCCGCCGCGGGACTCGAAGGCGGCCTGGCCGAGCTCGAAGATCACCGCGCCCGAGAGGTCGCGGTTGGCCTTCATGAACTCCAGGAACTGCGGGAAGAAGTCCTCGTCCGCGAGGCTGGCCAGCGAGATGTTGCAGAAGATGCCGACGCGGCGGTCCTGCTTGGCCAGTCGCCGCACGATCTGCACGCAGCGGAACAGCAGCAGGTTGTCGATGGCGGTGACGAGGCCGCCCGGCTCGGCGACCTTCAGGTACTCGGCCGGCATCATCACGCGGCCGCTCTCGTCGCGCAGGCGCGAGAAGCCCTCGTAGAAGATGGTCCGCCGCTGCGGCAGGCCGACGACCGGCTGGAGGTAGAGATCGACGCGGTTGTGTTCCAGCGCCTCGCGCACCGTCTCCAGCAGGGCCGCGTTCTGGCGCATGGCCGCGGTCTCGGCGGCGTCCTGCGGCGCCGGCGCGGCGGCCTGGGCGGCCTCGACGTGGTAGGCGAGGCGGTCCTCCAGGCGCAGGCTGATGCGCTGGACCATGTCCTCCAGGTGGTGGACCTCTTCCTCGAGCTCCTCGGAGCGGCGCAGGGCGTCGTCGGTGACGGCTTCGACCGTCTCGGTCAGGCGCGCATCGATCTTCTCGATCTGGGCGGCGAGGATCAGGTGCGCCTCGCGGATGGCGGCGACCTCGTCGCGGATCTGGCCGGACTCCAGGGCGCGCGAGATCAGGCCGTGGAAGGCGAAGGCGAGGCCCAGCGTGGCGATGCCGCCGGCGACGCCCGCGCCGGGGCTGCCGCCCACGCGCCACAGGGCGAGGGCGATGATCCCCGCCATGCAGAGGTAGGCGCCGGTCAGCAGAGCCAGGATCAGAGTGCGCATCGGCCGCTCGGAAATAGCGATTCGTGCAAGATTATCGGCACGCCGGGCCGATCAAGTCGAATCCATTGACGAATCGCGCCTGCGATGATTCCGCGCGACCGGTTCGCAACAGGGCCGGGTCAGCGCGTCGGGACGGGCTTCTCGCCGCGATAGTCGTAGAAGCCGCGGCCGGTCTTGCGGCCGAGCCACCCGGCCTCGACGTACTTCACCAGCAGCGGGCAGGGCCGGTACTTGGAATCCGCCAGGCCCTCGTAGAGCACGTTCATGATCGACAGCACGGTGTCGAGGCCGATGAAGTCGCCGAGCTCCAGCGGCCCCATCGGATGGTTGGCCCCGAGCTTCATCGCCGTGTCGATGGCGTCGACGGTCCCGACGCCCTCGTACAGGGTGTAGATCGCCTCGTTGATCATCGGCACCAGCACGCGGTTGACGATGAAGGCCGGGAAGTCCTCGGCGTTGGCCGTGGTCTTGCCGAGCGAGCGGGCGAAGTTGACCGCCGTCTCGTAGGTGGCCGCGTCGGTGGCGATGCCGCGGATGATCTCGACGAGCTTCATCAGCGGCGCCGGGTTCATGAAGTGCAGGCCGATGAAGCGCTCGGGCCGGTCCGTGGCCGAGGCCAGGCGGGTGATCGAGATCGACGAGGTGTTGGAGGCGAGCAGGGTGCCGGCGGCGAGGTGCGGCTGCAGCGCCTTGAAGATCTGCTTCTTGGTCTCTTCGTTCTCAGTCGCCGCCTCGATGGCGAGGTCGGTCCGGCCCACCTCTTCCAGGCTGGCTGCGCGGATGCGCTTCAGGGCGGCGACGTGATCGTCCTCGCTGATGATCCCCCGCGCCACCTGGCGGGACATGTTGTGGTCGATCTGGCTGAGGGCCTGGCCGATCCGGTCCGGCGCGATGTCGTTGAGCAGGACGTCGTAGCCCGCCAGGGCGCAAACGTGGGCGATCCCCCCGCCCATCTGGCCTGCGCCGATCACGCCGACCGTCTTGATATCCACCATAGATCTTCCGCCTCGGGCGTCCTGTCGCCGGCGCTCCCCCACCGCGCGCCCGCTCGTGTGACGGCTTTCTAACACGAGGGCGTGCGCCCTTCGCAAGGCATTTGCTGCGATGCAGCGAAAAGCGGCGGCCGCGTGGCGCCGCGGACGCGGATTAAATCTTGGTCATGCAACGCAAGCTACCTTGCACAGACAGGTACCTTGTGAAACCTAGGCGATCTCGCAAGGGAAGATCATGGTGGAAGCCGTCCAGGTACAGCTGAAGAAGGGGGTGCTGGAGCTCTGCGTCCTGGCCCTGCTCTCGCGGGCGGACAGCTACGCCTACGAGATCGCCAGCCGCCTGGCAGCCGGCATCGACATGGGCGAGGGCACCATCTACCCGCTGATGCGCCGGATGCAGGACGACGGCCTGGTCGAGACCTACCTGGTGGAGTCCCCCTCCGGCCCGTCGCGCAAATACTACCGCCTGACCGCCGCCGGCCGGTGCGCCTTCGAGACGCAGAAGGGCGCCTGGGCCGCCTTCGCCCGGGCCGTCAACGACATCCTTGGGGAGCCTCTTCATGACGCGTGAGGCGTTCATCGCCCGGCTGCGCGCCGGCCTTCGAGGCCTGCCGCCGCAGACCGTCGCCGAACTGGTCGCCGACTACGACGCGCACTTCGCCGAGGCGGCCGCGGCCGGCCGGGCGGAGGCCGACGTCGCCGCCGCCCTCGGCGATCCCGACCGCCTGGCGCGCGAGCTGCGGGCCGAGGCCGGGCTGAAGCGGTGGGAGGAACAGCGCAACCCCTCGGCCGCGGCGCAGGCGGTGTTCGCCGTCCTGGGGCTGGGCGCGATCGACGTCCTCGTGCTGCTGCCGGTGCTGATGGGCGTCGTCGGGACTCTGTTCGGCTTCATGGTGGCCGTGATCGCCGGCTTCGTCGCCGGCGGCGTGGTGTTCGCAGCCGGACCGTTCTTCGATCCTCCCGGCGGTCCTGCCACCGCGCTGCTCGGCGGCATGGGCATGATGGCCGGGGCCATCTCCGCCGGGGCGGTCCTGACCCTCGTCACCATCGGCCTCGTCAACCTGCTCGTCTGGTACGGGCGCCTGCACTACCGGCTGCTGAAGCCGGCCATCGAACCCTAGGGCGCAAGCCTGGGCATTCAGGGGCAAGATCATGATCCGCGTCCTCACCCTCATCGCCGTCGTGGGCTTCTTCGTCTCGGTGGCGTGCCTGTCGGCCGCCGCCGCCGTCGGCGGCCGCGACCTGGCCGAGCACGGCTGGGCGTTCCCTGAAGGCTGGCACATCAAGTTCGACGGCGAGCACGACCGCGACGCCGACGACGCCGACGACGCCGACGGCGCGACCAAGACGCGGCAGATCGCCTGGACCGGCGGGGGCAAGGTCACGCTCGATGCGCCCGTCTCGATCCGCTACGTCCAGGCCCCGGGCCCGGCGAAGCTGGAGATCAGCGGGCCGGCGCGGGTGGTCGACGACGTCAATGTCGGCGAGGACGGCCAGATCGACGTCGACGCCTCCACGCACGCCGCGCGCCAGGTCTCCCTGGTGCTGACCGCGCCGGACGTCAGCCGCTTCGAGCTCAACAACAAGGGCCGCCTGACGGTCGAGAACTACGACCAGGATCGGCTGGAGCTCGAGATGTCGGGCCGCTCCAGCGCCGACGTTTCCGGCCGGGCGAAGAGCTTCGTGCTGACCATGTCCGGCCGCGGCGAGGCCGACCTCGGCCGGCTGCAGGCGGCGGACGGCCGGGTCGAGATCTCCGGCGCCGGCGAGGCGATCATCGCCCCCACGGCCTCGGCCGACCTCGAGGTGTCCGGCGACGGCCGTGTCGATCTGAAGACCCACCCGGCCGTGCTGCACACCGACTTCTCCGGCGGCGGGCGCCTGACCCAGGCCGGGCCCCCCGCGCCGCCGGCCCTGCCTGAGGCCCCGCCGCCGCCCAAGGTCGCGAAGCGGTAGGGGTCTTTCTCTCCCTCCCCTTCTGGGGAGGGAAAGTCGGCGAAGCCGAC
>DASZQQ010000293.1:0-1844 GCA_035549595.1 Caulobacteraceae bacterium | reverse complement strand
GCCGCAGCAGCCCGGCAGCCGCTCCAGTTCGCCCAGGAAGCGGGCGTTGTCGTGCGTGCCGCCGATGTAGAAGGCGTGGTCGCAGTGCATGCGCCCGCGCGCCCGGGCCAGCTTGTCGGCCAGCATCTCGGCGTCGGTGGTGGTGGGCTCGGTGTTCGGCATCTCGAACACGGCCGTGACCCCGCCCAGGACCGCGGCGCGCGAGCCGGTCTCCAGATCCTCCTTCCACTCCAGCCCCGGTTCGCGGAAGTGCACCTGGCTGTCGATCACGCCCGGCATCACCGTCAGGCCTGCAGCGTCGAACACCTCGCCGGCCGAGGCGTGGCCCAGGTCGCCGATGGCGGCGAACTTGCCGGCGCGCACGCCGATGTCGGCCCGGCCTCGGCCGGCGTGGCTGACGACTTCGCCGCCACGGACGATCAGGTCATAGGTCTCGGTCATGACACGCCTTGAGAAAATCAGTCGTTGGCGGTCCTGGCGATGGCGGCCAGGACGGCGGGGTCTTCGGAGTCCTCCAGGAGATCGCAGGCCGCGCCGAAGACGCTGTCCGCCGAGAGGTCCATCATGTGGGTGATCGCCTGGCTGAAGGTCGGGTCCTGGGCCCGGATCTCGGCCAGGCTGCGGGTGCCGCGCACGGTGCGGGCGTTCAGGCCCCACGGCCGGTAGAGCTTCTCGTCCGAGGGGCCGAAGAGGCCCAGCGTCGGCGCCCCGGCGGCGGCGGCCAGGTGCATCAGGCCCGAGTCGTTGCCGATGAAGAGCCTCGCCCGCTTCAGCGCCGCGTAGCAGGTCAGGAGCGACTCGCGGCCGACGAGGTCGATGCAATAGTCGCGTCCCACCGCCGCCTTGACCGGGTCGCAGGCGGCGCCGTCCTCGGGCCCGCCCAGCACCATCAGCCGCCCGCCCTGCATCGGCCCGCCGGGCGACAGGAGCCGGCGCGCCACCAGGGCGAAGCGCTCGGCCGGCCAGGTCTTGCCGATCCAGTTGGCGGCCGGGGCCATGGCCAGGATCGGGCCGCGCCCGGCGGTCAGGGCCTCGGCCCGGGCCTCGGTCTCAGCGCTCGTGTAGAGGTAGGGCGCGGGCGGGTCGGCTTCGAGCTTCAGGAGGCGGGCCGCCTCGATCACCTTGTGCACGGGCTTGGCGCCCTTGCGGTGCACGGCCCGGCGCCTGGGCCGCAGCACGTTGGCGATGGCCGAGCCGCGCAGGTCGACGACCAGGCCCCAACGCTTGCCGCGCACCTGGCGCCACAGGCTGAACCAGTGTCCGGAGCCCGGCAGCTTGTCCATCACGATCAGCCGGTCGAGGTTCGGGACCTCGGCGAAAAGGGGCGCCGTCAGCGGCGAGCCGACGATGGTGAAGCGCGCCTCGGGGATCTCCGCGTTCAGGCGCTGCACGAGCCCGGAGGCGAGCACGGCGTCGCCGATGCGGCTGGCCGTGACGAACAGGATCGGGAAGGGCTTGGCGGACATCGGCCCGATTGTATAGGGCGATGCCCCCTGGCGCTCCAGCGCCCCGCGCACCACACTCTGGCCATGTCCGAACATTTGACCGTGTGCGACCTTCCGAGCCGGGCCGTGATCCGCGTCGTGGGGGCGGACTGGAAGAGCTTCCTGCAGGGCCTGGTGACCCAGGATGTCGAGACCCTGACGCCGGGCGAGATCCGCTACGGGGCGCTGCTGACGCCGCAGGGGCGGCTGCTGTTCGACCTGTTCCTGGCGGGTACGGGCGACGGCGTCCTCGTCGACTGCCTTGCCGACGCGCGCGACGACCTGATCCGGCGCCTGACGCTCTACCGCCTGCGGGCCAAAATCACGATCGAGCCGGACGCGGCCGCCGTGCGGGCTCTC
>DASZQQ010000292.1:0-9713 GCA_035549595.1 Caulobacteraceae bacterium | reverse complement strand
GCTCGACGCCGCGATCGCGCAGGCCGCCAACGAGGCGCACGGCAATGTCGGCGCCGGCAAGTCCCCGACCGTCGTCTGGGAGCGCCAGGGCGAACAGGAGGAGATGGAGCGGCGGCTGATCGACAAGCTCGCCGCGGCCGGCCAGCTGCGCCCCGGCTATCTGCTGCGGGCGCTGAAGGAGAAGCGCCTGTCGCTGTTCGAGGCGGCCCTCGCGCGCCTGGGCGGCTTCGAGCCCGAACAGGTCCAGACCGCCGTCGCCAGCCCCGACCGGCCCGAGCTGCTGGCCCTGGCCTGCGCCGCGGTAGGCATCGACCGCGGAGCGTTCCCGACCATCCTCGCCCTCGTGCGCGACATCAACGCGGGCCGGCCCGGCGGCGGCGACGAGGGCGAGCGCCGCGCGGTGGGCGCGTTCGGCCCGTTCGCCGCCGACATCGCCGCCACCGCGTTCCGCAAGGCCGTCGCGGCAAATTGACAAGCCGGGGGCCGCCGCGTTTGGTGGCGCCCGCATGACGGACCCCAAGCCCGCCCCGCCCCTGCGCCTCGGCCCCAACCCGCGCATCGCCGTCATGGCGAGCGACCGGCCCGAGGCCCAGGAAGCCGCCCAGACCCTGTCGCGTCTCTACGACGCCGTCGGCGAGGACGAGGCCGACGTGATCGTCGCCCTCGGCGGCGACGGCTTCATGCTCGAGGTGCTGCACCGGAGCCTGGCCACCCACAAGCCGATCTACGGCATGAACCGCGGTTCGGTCGGCTTCCTGATGAACGACTACCGCGAGGAGGGCCTGGCCCAGCGCATCGCCGAGGCCGAGGTCGCGGTCATCCATCCGCTGCGCATGGTCGCCGTCGACGAGCGCGGCCAGGAGCACCACGCCCTGGCGATCAACGAGGTCAGCCTGCTGCGCGAGACGCGCCAGACCGCCAAGCTGCGCATATCGATCGACGGGCGCCCGCGGCTGCAGGAGCTGATCTGCGACGGCGCCATGGTCGCCACCCCCGCCGGCTCGACCGCGTACAACCTTTCGGCGCACGGACCGATCATCCCCATCGACGCCCAGGTGATGGCCCTGACGCCGATCAGCGCCTTCCGCCCCCGGCGCTGGCGCGGCGCCCTGCTGTCGCACCGCGCGCGCGTGACCTTCGAGATCCTCGAGGCCGACAAGCGCCCGGTCAGCGCCGTGGCCGACAACGTCGAGGTCCGCCAGGTGATCCGCGTCGACGTGCGCGAGGACCGCGACATCTCCCTGACCATGCTGTTCGACGCCGGCCGCAGCCTGGAGGAGCGCATGCTGGCCGAGCAGTTCCTGGTCTGAGACCACGGGTCGCGGGCGCGCCCGTCAGGGCTAAGGCTGGCGTTAAGCATTGACCGCTAGGGTGCGTGCGTTTTCGCGTACCCACGGAGGCGGACTTGAGCGACCACAATCCCGGCCAGGTGATCCAGGCCCCCAACACCCTTCGCCTGAAGGTGGGCGGGCGGCTCGGCGGCATCGACCCGGCGGCCATCGCCAAGGCCGAGGCCGCGCTCAAGAGCCTTTCGGGCAACTTCGCCCAGTGGCTGCAGGACGAGGTCACCAAGCTCGAGAACGCCCGCGCGCGCATCCGCGCCGAGGGCCTGTCGCCCGAGACCACCGAGAACCTCTACCTGCGCGCGCACGACCTGAAGGGCCTGGGCGCGACCTACGAATATCCGCTGGTCACGCGCATCGCCGCCTCGCTTTGCAAGATGATCGACGACCCGGCCACGCGCATGGCCGCGCCGATGGTGCTGGTCGACGCCCACATCGACGCCATCCGCGCCGCGGTCCGCAACCAGACCCAGACCGACGCCGACCCCACCGCCCGCGCCACCATCGAGGCGCTGGAAAAGCACGTGAAAGAGATGCTCGGATAAGGTCCGCAAGAACCACCTGTTTCGGGGACATGTTACGCCAGGAACGTGTCCCCTCCAGTTGAACCGGGGACACGAACCCTGCCTGCGGCAGGGATCATGTCCCCACCGGGACGACCGCTGCGCGGTCGCCGCTTCTCACCCCCCCACCCGCGACATCGGCTCGGACACGTCGCCGTAGCCGGCGTTCGGCGGGATGGCGAGGACGCGGCCTTCGGGGGTCTCCTTCACCTTCGGCTCGACGGGCACCAGTTCGCGGGCGCGCGCCCGGGACACGGCGTCCTCGGAGCTGGCCGCCTCGGCCAGGAGCTGCAGGTTCATGCGCGTCGGGAAGATCACCGTACGCTGGCCGCTGACGCCCAGCCGGATCGCCTCGGCCGGCTCGATCCACTCGGCGTCGACCGTCTCCCAGCCGTCGCAGACCGCCAGCTGGTCCTCCGGCGCCACGGCCAGGTAGAACCAGGTGTCGAAGCGCTTGGGCATCATCGCTGGCGTGATCCAGCGGGCGAACACGGTCAGGGCGTCGAGGTCGAGCCGCAGGTCCAGCTCGCGCACCAGGTCGATGAAAGCCCGCCGGTCCTTGGCCACGTCCTCGCGCGCGGCGGCGGCGCGGTCGTCGCCCTTGAACGGGGCGCCGTCGGGGTGGCGGGCCAGCAGGATGCCGGCCTCCTCGTAGGCCTCGCGGATCGCGGCGATGCGCAGCGGCCGCTTCTCCGGCAGGGCGTCGGCCCAGCCGAAGGTCCATTCCGACCAGTCCGGGTCGTGGTCGCCGCCGTGGGTCTTGCCGCCCGGGAACACCAGGGCGCCGGAGGCGAAGTCGATCTGGTGATGGCGCTTGACCATCAGCACCTCGAACGACGGTTCATCCCGCAGCAGCAGGATGGTGGCGGCCGGAAGGATCGCGGCGGGGGTTTTCTGTTCGCTCATGGCCGCGAGCGTGCGCCCAAACGCTCGTTTGAATCAAGCGCCGCGGGGGCGCGGCGGCTATTCGGCCGCCATGGCCTTGGCGCGGGGCGCCGGCTCGTCCGCGGTCAGGCGGTCGATCTTGTCGAGCAGGTAGTCGAGGTCGTCCTTCGACGTCGGGTGCGGCTGGGTCAGGAACCGTTCCAGCATGCGCCGCTGGAAGAGGCCGCGGTCGTGGTCCAGTCCCTCGGCCTCCATGGCGTGGTAGGCGTCGACGCCGGCGCGGAACGCCGGCAGCAGGCGCACCGGCAGGCCGGCGCGCTCGTAGATCGCCTTCAGGCCCAGCTCGCCCGCGTCGTGGATCATCAGCCAGGTGCGGTGGTGCGGCACCCCCGCCAGCTCGGCCACGCCCCACTCGAAGAAGGTCATGTGCCCGTGCGCCAGCGCCCGCAGCAGCAGCGACGGCGTCAGCCGCTGCATGCGGTGCAGGTAGCCGACGAAGGCGCGGATGTCGGCCGTCCGGCCGGCCTGGTCGACGAGGTCCAGGGTCGCCCGCTCGTGGGCGCCCAGCGCCAGGCTGAGCGCCGTCTGCGGCGACAGGGCGTGGTGGTTGATCAGGTGCTCGCGGACCTTGTCGCCGACCAGGCTGACCAGCTTCTCGGACACCTTCAGCGGCAGCACCTGGCGGAAGGCGATGGTCGCCAGCACCGCCTCGGAGCGCGAGAAGCGCTCGACCGCCTTCTCCAGCGAGCGGTCGGTGAACTCGGCGTTGTCGTTGGCGCAGGCGCTCTGCACCGCCTCCTCGACGCCGTGCTCGACGATGGCGGTGGTCACGGTGGTCGACAGCTTCGGGCGCTTGGCGATCGCCTTCTGGCGCACCGGGCCGCCCAAGCGGACGATCTCGGCCAGGTCCTCGTCCGAGAACGAGGGGGAAAAGTTCAGCATCGGCAAGGCGATGCTCTCGACATCTCGCGCCAGACGGTTGGCCACGTCGCGCGGCACCAGGGGCGAGGACTTCAGGGTCACGGCGAGCGCGCGGCGCACCAGCTCGGCGGCGTCGGCGGCCATCACCCGCAGGATCTCGTGGGCTTCCTCGCGCTCCTCGACGGTGAGGTCGGTGCGGTCCATGTGACGGCACAGCCGGTGGGCGACGATGGCGCGCTCGTCCGCGGTCGCGCCCTTCACCAGGGTGCGGATATCGCTCTCCGTCAACGCCGCCCGCGTCGTCGCCATACGCCCCTTCCTGTCCCGCCCCCGGGAATCGGTTCCACGCCGTCCGATATTGCTGCGTTAGCCTTAACGATCGGTTGTGCGGGAAGGTCTCGTTAACGACGTCCCGTAACCGTGAAACAACCGGCCCGCGCCTAAGGTCGCCTCACGAATCGTGGGGCGTGTCCTGGCAATGGCGGAAGATAGCGAAAAGTCGGGCGCGGACGGGGCCACCGTCACCCTGCAGTCCCTGCAGGCGCAGGCGTCCCTGCTGCCCTGGGCGCTGGGCGTGTTCGCCGTCAGCCTGCCGGTCTACGTCTGGGCCGGCTCGTTCGCGGCCAACGCGGTCGTCATGGCCGCCAGCTTCGCCGTCTTCGCCATCAACTGGGGCGCCTTCTACATCGTCGTGAACTGGCTGCGCCGGCCCGAGGCCGCGGACGCCGCGCGCCGCCAGCGCGTGCAGATCCTGGCCGGGCTCCTGTGGGCTGCGGCCGTGGCCGGCATCGCCGGCTTCGGCGCCGGCGCCGGTCCGGCCGCCCCGTCGATCCTGATGCTGTCCGTGGCCGCGGCGATCATCTGCATCTTCTTCAGCGCCCCGTCCCTGCCGGCGCTGCTGATCGTCGGGCCGGCCGCCATCGCCGGGCCGCTGGTCGCCCTGGAGCTGCGGGACGGCGGCGGGGCCGACGCGCGCCTGGCCCTCGGCGCCTTCGCCCTGGCCTTCATGCTGGCCCTGGTCGCCAACCGCATGCTGCGCAGCCAGTTCGCCCTGGCCGCCGACCGCGAGCGCCTGGACGGCGAGCGCGAGAGCTCCCTGGCCGAGGCCGAACGCCTCGCCCGCTCGAAGTCCGACCTCGTCGCCACCCTGTCGCACGAGATCCGCAACGGCCTGACCGGCGTCGCCCACGTGCTGGCCGCGGCCGCCGGCCAGAACGGCCGCGCCGCCCCCTCGCGCGAGCAGCTGAACGCCGCCCTCGCCGCCGCCAACGACCTGATCGCAGTGCTGAACGCCACCCTCGACTCCGAGACGGCGGAGGCCGGCCGCCTCTCCGTCGACGCCGCCCCGTTCGACCCGGTGCGCACGGTGCGCGACCTGGCGGCCGTGATCCGCCCGCAGGCGGCGGCCAAGAACCTGGAGTTCGCGGTCTACGTCGAGCCCGAGCTCGACGGGCGCCACGCCGGGGCGGCCCTGGCCGACGGCGCGCGCGTGCGCCAGGTGCTGGCGAACCTGCTCGGCAACGCGGTCAAGTACACCGTACGCGGCCGCATCGAGGCGCGCATCGAGCGCCGCGGCGACAACCGCCTGGCCATCGCCGTCGCCGACACCGGCCCCGGCCTCAGCCCGGAGGAGCTGGAGACCGCCTTCGAGCCGTTCAAGCGCGTGGCGCGCACCGGCGCGGGCGTCCCCGGCGCTGGCCTTGGCCTGTCGTTGTCGCGCCAGCTGGTGCGCCTGATGGGCGCGACGCTGAAGGCCGAGTCCGCCGTCGGCGTCGGCAGCTGCTTCACCCTGGAGCTGCCCTACGACCCGATCGCCCTGATCGAGACCGACGCCGACGACGAGCTCGTCCCCGGCGAGGCGCCCAGCGCCCTGCGCGTGCTGGTGGCCGAGGACGACGCCCTGAACGCGGCCATGCTGCGCACCGTGCTCGAACAGCTCGGCCACCGCGTCGTCCACGCCCAGAACGGCCGGCGCGCCCTCGAACTGGCCCGGGTGTGCGACTTCGACCTCGTCATGCTGGACGCGCGCATGCCGGAGATGGACGGCCCCGAGGCCACCGCGGCCATCCGCGCCCTCGACGCCGGCGCGCGCAGCGTGCCGATCGTCGCGGTGATCGGCGGCGATCCGGAAGAGGCGCGCGAATGCCTCGACGCCGGGGCCGACTGCGTGATGCGCAAGCCCGTCACCGTCAGCGGCGTCGCCCGCGCCGTCGCAGAGGCGGCGGGCCGGCCGCGGCGCGAAGCGGCCTCCGCGGCCGCCTGAACCCTTCCAACCGGCCCTTCGCCCCGTCACTATGCCCGCCGCTCGAGAAACGAGGCGGGAGGTCGTTGAAGTGCTGGAAGGTCTGAAGGTCGTCGAGTTCGCCACCTATGTCGCCGCCCCGAGCGCGGCCATGGTGATGGCCGACTGGGGCGCCGAGGTGATCAAGATCGAGAGCCGCAGCGGCGATCCGACCCGCCACACCTTCGCCGGCCAGCCGCACCTGGAAGGCAATCCGGTGTTCGAGTTCGAGAACCGCGGCAAGCGCGGGGTCGTGCTCGACATCTCCAAGCCCGCCGGCCGCGACGCCCTGGTGCGGATCCTGAAGGACGCCGACGTCTTCGTGACCAACCTTCGGCCCCGGGCGCTGAAGCGCGCGAAGCTCGACTACGAGTCCCTGCACGCCGAGCTGCCGCGGCTGATCTACTGCAACGTCACCGGCTATGGCCTGGAAGGCCCCGCGGCCGACCTGCCGGCCTTCGATATCGCCGCCTTCTGGACCCGGTCCGGCATCGCCAACGCGGCCACCCCCAAGGGGGCCGATCCGGTCACCTGCCCCGCCGGCGTCGGCGACGAGGTGTGCGCGCTCGCCACCTGCTCGGCGGTGCTGGCGGCGGTGATCGAGCGCGGCCGGACCGGCCAGGGCCGCCACGTCGAGACCTCGCTGCTGCGGGCGGGCGTCTTCGCCAACGGCTGGAACACCGCGATCCAGCTGAAGTACGGCAAGCTCGCCGCGACCCGGCCGAGGCGCGACCTCTTCAACCCGCTCAGCAACTTCTGGCCGACCCTGGACGGCCGCTGGGTGGTGACCGTGACGCGCCATGGCTTCGACGACTGGGCGGCCCTGACCGCGGCCGCCGGCAGGCCCGAGCTGATGCAGGACCCCCGCTTCGCGACCGGGCGCGAGCGCGCGCGGCATTCGAGCGAACTGGTCGAGCTGCTGGACGAAGGCTTCCGCACCCTGACGCTGGAGGAGCTCGGCGCGCGCCTGACCGAGGCCGACGTCGCCTGGGCGCCGATGCAGACCGCGGCCGAGTTGGCCGACGACCCCTTCGCCGAGGCGGCCGGCTGCTTCGTCGAGGTCGAGGACGTCTCCGGCGCGCGCTTCCGCGCCCCCGCCTCCCCGGCCCGCTTCCGCGGCAAGCCGACCCAGGCGAAGCGTCCCGCCCCGGGGCTGGGCCAGCACACGCGCGAGGTGCTTCTGGAAGCCGGCTACGCCGAGGCCGACATCGACGCCCTTATCGCCGCGGGCGCCGCGGTCTGAGGGCGAACGCCGCCTTGCCTCAGCCGCCGCCGTCGCGGCCGCGGGCTTCGGCCAGGACGCGCAGCATCTCGGTGGTGAACATCGAGCCGGTGAGCCGCGCGGCCGAGCCGGCGCCGCCGTTCGAGGCCTCGGCGGTCGGGACCATGGGCAGGGGCTCGGGGCCCCGCAGCACCAGGTCGACCATTGCCCGCTCCTCGCGCAGCCGGTCCATGCGCCGCGCCGAGGCGTACTGCACGAAGGCGCTGTCGTCGGCCGGCTCGGGCGCGCGCTCGCGCACCGCGCCGCTGCCCTGCGGGTTCGAGGTCAGGTTGGCGTAGACCTCGGCCACCGTGGCCGGGCGGCCGTCGCGATAGAAGATGGTGCGGTTGGCGTGCGCCGCGTCCGGGAACATCGCCGCGGCGTTGAGCGTCGGATTGGAACGCGCCGCCTCGATCAGCCGGGCCGAGCCCGCCGGGCCCAGGAAGTGCGCCACGTAGAGCTCGCCGGCCGTCGGATTGCGGCCCACGCGACCGCGCAGGTACGAGGCGTGGTCGGCGGTCAGCTCGCCGGCCATCAGGGCCGAGGCCTTGGCGTCGAGCCGCAGGTTCATCACCGCCTGCCGCGCCTCGGCGCTGACCGGGTGGAACCGGCCGTCCGCGCCCTGGGTGATCAGCTCGGCGTAGCGCGCGTAGCCGTGCCGGGCGCCGAACTTCTTCAGGGTGGCGAGCCACGTCTGGTCGGTGAACTGGAACAGGCCCGCCGCCGACGAAGTCGGCGCCTTGGCGGTGGGGTTGTAGCCGCTCTCGCGCCGGGCCGTGCCCAACAGGAAGGTGAAGTCCACCCCGGTCGCGTTCGACGCGCTCTGGATCGCCGCTTCGACGACGCTGCGGATGGACTGCACGGGCATGACGCCCTTGGTGAAGATTCATGGTTAAGGCGCCCTTAACCGCGCCAGCGCCCGCCGCTTGCGACCTTGCGACGCGCCCCCGTCCACCTGTCCAACGCCACCCCAAACAAGAGTTTGAATCGCCGGAAACCTGGACTCCACAATCCAAAATAGCGACGAAACTTGGACTACGAATACTAAATAACGCCCAATTCCACGACTTAACTTGAGTAACTTGCACCCTGCGGCAATCTATACCTTTACAGACAGCGAATTGAGGAGGACGCTTCAGTCAACGAGGAACGCTCAGGGAGAACCCGAGATGGTGATCCAGCAACCGGCCAATGCGGCCCTGTTCCAGTCGCTTACCGAGTCGCGCCCGCGCAAACCGCTATCGCGCGGCGCCACGCTCGCCATCGGCGCCTCGGCGCTCGTCCACGTGGCGATCGGCGTCTACCTGTACAACATGGCGTTCAGCGCGCCGAAGCCGATCGTCGACACCGACCGGACGATCCTGGTCGACACGTACCGCCCGGAGCCGAAGACGCCACCCCCGACGACGACGGCGCACCACGAGCCGAGGCCGCAGGCCTCGACGGTCCGCCAGCCGCCGACCACCTTCGACACGCCGCACAACACCCTCGACGCCGACAGCACCAAGCACCCGCCGGTCGTCGAGACGCCTCCAACGCTCCGTGGCGACGACGAGGCCAGGCCCGAACCGATCAAAGTGACGCCCCCGCCCGCCCGGCGCATCACGTCGCCGGCCTGGCTGCGGCAGCCGGACGCCGACCTGATGGCGCGCTACTACCCCGACCGGGCCCAGAGGCTGGGCGTCAGCGGCAAGGCGACGCTGAGCTGCGTCGTCAACGCCGCCGGCAAGGTGGGCGCCTGCGAGGTCGTGGGCGAGACGCCGGCCGACTACGGCTTCGGCGACGCGGCCCGCAAGCTGGCCAGGTTCTTCGTGATGAAGCCGCAGACCGAGGACGGCAAGCCTGTCGACGGCGCCACGGTGCAGATCCCGATCCGCTTCAACGCTCCGCCGCCAGGCTGAGCCTGGCCGGATCGAGCGCGGCGCTGGCGGGCCCGTCCCTTCCGGCCAGCGCCGCGACCAGCGTCTCCGCGATGACCGGCGCGAGAAGCCATCCGTTGCGCCGGGCCCCCGCGGCCAGCCACACGCCCTCGGTGCGGCTGGCTCCAGCCAGGGGGAGGCCGTCGGCGGCGCCAGCCCGCACGCCGACGGCCGCTTCGTGCGCCGCGCCTGCCAGGGCCGGCAGGGCCTGGGCCGCGTTGGCCAGCAGCGCCGCGACCACGCCCGGATCGATCGTCCGGTCCGAGCGCCCCGCCTCCATGCTGGCGCCGACGATCGCACCGGCCGGGTCCGGACAGACGTAGCCCTTGCGCAGCCGCAGCACCGGCCCCTCCGCCACGATCCCCGGCAACCGCAGGATTTGGCCCTTGATCGGCGTCAGGGCGCGAAGCTCCGGGACGGGGCCGGCCAGCGCCGGAGCGGCGCCGGTGGCCACGACCAGGGCGTCGCAGGCGATGCGCCCGCCGTCCGCCAGTCGCGCCTGGCCGCCGTCCAGGCCGACCACCGCGCCCCCGAGGCGCA
>DASZQQ010000291.1:0-1945 GCA_035549595.1 Caulobacteraceae bacterium | reverse complement strand
AGGCTTCCGCCGCGTGGGAGGCTGCGGTCTGCTGGGACGATCAGTATGCGATCAGCCGGCTCGCCGAGGTCCGAGACGTCTGAGCTGCGCCGTCAACCTCAGGCGCCGGTCGCATTGACAGGCGTTCCATGGGAAGCGCAGTCTCGTCGAGAGGCTGATACGGCCTGCCGCTTGCGGCCCTCGAGGGGCTACGGTGAACGTATCGCAGTGACCCCGATCCTTTGCTCCCAAGAGCGAACGGGTCAGCAACGCAAGCCCCTGACGCGCTTCGGTTCGCTCGCAAAGCAGAGGACGGACTTTCCATGCGCGACTTCCGCGACGCCAAGGCCATGGCGCGCACGCTTCGCGAGGCGCTGGGCGCCAGGGGCGTGAAGATCGGCCACAGCGATGCGCTCGAACTGGTGGCCAAGACCCTGGGCGAGCGGGACTGGAACACCCTCGCGGCCACGATCGACGAGACCCGCCGGCGCCAGGCGGCCTGGGCGCGCCTCGAGGGCGTCTACGCGCGGCAGGAGGCGGTGACAGGGACGATCGTGGCGCGGGTCAGGGGCGGCTTCACGGTCGATCTCGGCGGCGCCCCGGCCTTCCTGCCGGGCTCGCAGGTCGATGTCCGGCCGGTGAAGGACTACGCCCCGCTGATGAGCAGCGACCAGCCGTTCGCGATCCTCAAGCTGGACCGGGCGCAGGGCCACATCGTCGTCTCGCGCCGGGCGGTCATGGCGGCGCGGTCCGTCTGAGCGGCGGCGCCTGTCCGGCGGCGGGCAGGGCCGGTGCGCCGGCCGGCGGAGCATGGCAGGATCGGCGCGCGCGAAGCAGGAGGGGAATGCATGGCCGCCGTCTACGAGCAGCTGGACGACAAGCTGACCGACTTCATCCGCCGCCAGAAGCTGTTCTTCGTGGCCACGGCGCCGCTCTCGGCGGAGGGATCGGTGAATCTGTCGCCCAAGGGCTACGACAGCCTCGCCATCCTGGGGCCGAAGACGGTCGCCTACCTCGACCTCGGCGGCTCGGGCGTGGAGACCCACGCGCACCTGCGCGAGAACGGGCGCATCACCCTGATGTTCTGCGCCTTCGAGGGGCCGGCGATGATCCTGCGCCTCTACGGCCACGGCGAGAGCTGCGGCTTCGACGAGCCCGGCTTCGCCGAGAAGATGAAGCTGTTCCCCAGCTTCGAGCGCGCCCGGTCGGTGGTCACGGTGCACGTCACCCGGATCGCCGACAGCTGCGGCTGGGGGGTTCCGTTCTTCGACTTCAAGGGCGAGCGCGACCAGCTGCGGCGCTGGGTCGACGCACGGCCGCACGAGGAGTGGGCGGCGCGGCGCTACGAGAGCAATGCGACGTCCATCGACGGCCTGCCGGGCCTTCTGCGGCCGAATTTCGGTGACACTGTATGAAATAGCCCGGCGGCCGCGCCGCGGCAGGGACCGGAGCCTGCTATTTCATACAGTGTCACCGTAATTCCGCTTGCCGCGGTAGATGTCGCAAAGGGTGTCGACGACGCGCGTCGCGGCGGGGTCGGCGAGGCGGTAGAAGATGGTCTGGGCGTCGCGGCGGGTGGCGACGAGGCCCTCGGCGCGCATCTTGGCCAGGTGCTGGGAGGCGGCGGTCTGGGTGAGGCCGGCGTGGCGGGCGAGCTCGCCGACCGAGGCCTCGCCCTCGAACAGGCGGCACAGCAGCAGCAGGCGCTGCTCGCTGGCCAGCAGCTTCATCAGCCGCGCGGCGGAGTGGACGCTGGCCTGCAGGGCGGCGAGGTCTTCCGCGTCGGGGCTCGGGCTGGTCATGCGGTCCCTTGAGTCTCCGCCTTGCCGGCGCTCAACGGGCGGCCGTCGTCGCGCAGGACGACGTAGATAGCCGGGATCACCAGCACCGTCAGCAGGGTCGAGGACGCCAGGCCGAACAGCAGCGAGATGGCCAGGCCCTGGAAGATCGGGTCGGTCAGGATCAC
>DASZQQ010000290.1:0-14009 GCA_035549595.1 Caulobacteraceae bacterium | reverse complement strand
GTCAGCACCACCACCACCGGAAAGTGGTCGGATCCGAGGTAGGGCCCGCGCGTCACGCTGACGGTGCGCCAGGTGCGGCCCGCGTAGACCTGGTCGATGGCGAGGAACGGCAGCGGCGATCTCAGGCGGCCATGCGCGAACGGGGCGGCCGGCCACGAGAACAGGCCGTGCGTGCGGCGCACCAGGCCCAGCGCCCTGTCCTGGCGGCGCAGGGCGAACGACCAGGGTGTCGAGTTCATGTCGCCGGCGAGGATCAGGCTCGACGGGTCGAACCCGGCCAGGGCCTGGCGCATCCGCCGCATCTGCGACTGCTGCGGTCCCGGCGGGACCGGCCAGGTGTAGTGCGTCCCGGCGACGGTGAAGGCCTTGTCGCCCTCGCCCAGGGTCACCCAGGCCGCGGACAGGCGGTAGGGCGAGACCGCGCCCTGCAGGCCGGCGAAGGCGCTCGGCGGGCGGCGGGTGAGGATCCGCGTCGAGCACGGCCAGGGCGGGGCGCAGGTCGTCTGGTAGGGGTAGGCGGCCTTCAGCAGATGCGGCACGCGGGCGGCGACGTCGTTGGCCTCCTCCAGCACGACGACGTCGGCGTCCTGGGCGGCCAGCCAGCGCGCGGCGGCCTCGGGATCGCGGTTCTCGTTCCAGAGGTTGAACTGGATCAGCTTCAGGGTCTCGCCGGCCGGCGCTGCTGGACGCTGCTTCAGGGCGGCGAGCGCGTCCGGAGCGATGAGGGCCAGGGCGGCGGCAAGGCCGGCCGCGGCGACGGCGTAGGTCAGCCGGCCGCCGTCGAGCCCCGTCGCCAGGCGCAGCAGGATCGCCGCCAGGCAGACGAGCGCGTAGAGCGGGGCGAAGTGGGTCAGGACGTCCAGCCAGCGGCTGAACGCGCCGCCCAGCGCCAGCACCGCCAGCGCGCCGGCGCCGGCCGCCGCCGCCAGGGCGGCAAGCCGGATCGGCCCGACGGCCAGGTTCAGAATCGCCGACATCCTGAAGGCCATAACACGCCCCGCGCTTGACGCTCAGGCGCAGCCCCGCCACATGCGCCGGTCCATGCGCGTTTCCGACTTCGACTTTCCCCTGCCCGAGGACCGCATCGCCCTGCGGCCGGCGAGCCCGCGCGACGCCGCGCGGCTCCTGGTCGTGGGCGAGGGCGGGGCGCTGGAGGACCGCGTCGTGCGCGACCTGCCGGACCTGCTGCGGCCGGGCGATGCGCTCGTCTTCAACGACACCCGCGTGATCCCCGCGCGCCTCTTCGGCCAGCGCGTGCGCGAGGACGGCGTGGTGCGTGTCGAGGCCCTGCTGCACCGGCGCCTCGACGCCTCGCGCTGGACCGCGTTCATGCGGCCCGGCAAGCGGCTGGCGGCGGGCGACCGGGTGCGCTTCGGCGAGACCTCGGACCGGGCCTGCTTCCTGGCCGACCTCGACGCCACGGTGGCCGATAAGGGCGAGGGCGGGGAGGTGACGCTCGCCTTCGACCTCGCCGGTCCCGACCTCGACCTCGCCATCGCCGAGCGCGGGGTGATGCCGCTGCCGCCCTACATCGCCTCCAAGCGGGCCGAGGACGAGCGTGACCGGGCCGACTACCAGACCGTCTACGCCCGCGACGACGGCTCGGTGGCCGCGCCGACGGCGGGCCTGCACTTCACGCCCGAGCTGCTGCAGCGGCTGAAGGACCGCGGGGTCTCCGAGCACTTCGTCACCCTGCACGTGGGCGCCGGCACCTTCCTGCCGGTCAAGACCGACCTCGTGGAGGAGCACCGCATGCACGCCGAGTGGGGCGTGGTGCCGGTCGACGTCGCCGAGGCGTTGAACGCCGTGCGTGCGAACGGCGGGCGGATCGTCTGCGTCGGCACCACCTCGCTGCGCCTGATCGAGAGCGCCACGGGCGAGGACGGCGTCGTGCGCCCGTTCAGCGCCGAGACCGCGATCTTCATCACCCCGGGCTACCGCTTCCGCGCCGCCGACGGCCTGATGACCAACTTCCACCTGCCGAAGTCGACCCTGTTCATGCTGGTCTGCGCCTTCGCCGGGACCGAGGTCATGCGCCGCGCCTACGCCCACGCGATCGAGACCGGCTACCGCTTCTATTCCTACGGCGACAGCTCGCTGCTGTGGCGGGCGGCATGACGTCGTTCCCGTTCCGCATCCTGGCGCGCGAGGGCGCCGCGCGCACCGGGGTGCTGGAGACCGCGCGCGGTCCGATCGCCACGCCGGCCTTCATGCCCGTCGGCACCGCTGGCACGGTCAAGGCGCTGACGGTCGACCAGGTGCGCCAGTCGGGCGCCCAGATCCTGCTCGGCAACACCTATCACCTGATGCTGCGGCCCTCGGCCGAGCGTGTGCGGCGCTTAGGCGGCCTGCACCGCTTCATGCGCTGGGAGGGACCGATCCTGACCGATTCCGGCGGCTTCCAGGTGATGTCGCTGTCGAAGATCTCCAAGGTCACGGAAGAGGCGGTGACGTTCCAGAGCCACCTCGACGGCTCGCGCCATGCGCTCAGCCCCGAGCGGTCGATGGAGATCCAGGCCGACCTGCTGGGCTCGGACATCGTCATGCAGCTCGACGAGCTGGTGCCTTATCCGGTCGAGCGCGAGCGCGCCGTCGAAGCCATGCGCCGCTCGGCCCGCTGGGGCGAGCGCAGCCGCCGCGCCTTCGGCCACCGCGACGAGCAGGCCCTGTTCGGAATCCAGCAGGGCTCCACCGACGAGGCCCTGCGCCGGGAATCGGCCGAGCGCCTGCAGGAGATCGGCTTCGACGGCTACGCCATCGGCGGCCTGGCGGTCGGCGAGGGGCACGAGGCGATGTGCGAGGTGCTGGACTACGCCCCCGGCATGCTGCCCGACGAGCGGCCGCGCTACCTGATGGGCGTCGGCAAGCCGGTCGACCTCGTCGAGGCGGTGTGGCGCGGGGTCGACATGTTCGACTGCGTGCTGCCGACGCGCTCGGGCCGCCACGGCCAGGCCTGGACCTGGGCCGGTCCGATCAACCTGAAGAACGCCCGCTTCGCCGAGGACGAGTCGCCGCTGGCCGAGGACGTCGACTGTCCGGCCAGCCGCGACTACTCCCGGGCCTATCTGCACCACCTCGTGCGCGCCGAGGAGATCCTCGGCCGGGTGCTGCTCTCCTGGCACAACATCGCCTTCTTCCAGCACCTGATGCGCCGGATGCGCGAAGCCATCGCCGAAGGCCGCCTGGCCGAGTTCCGCCGCGACTTCCACGCCCGCCTGGAACGCTGAACCGGGCCTGAGCCGGGGACATGTTCCAACGGAACGTGTCCCCTCCAGAGGGCACAGGGACACGGACCTTTCAGGGCGCCGGCAGGGGACACGAACCTGCCTGCGGCAGGATCATGTCCCCGATCAGTGGATCGGGTACTGCGGGTGGCGGTGGTCCTGGGCCTCGACCGGGGCGGCGGTGTGGATCAGGTGTCGCGGGGTCGCCGGCGGGCGGCAGCCGCGGGCTTCGCCCAGGCCCTTCAGATAGGCGCGGCGCACGTTGCCGGCGGTGATGGCGTCCAGCACCAGCTTGTCGTGCTGGTCGGCGCCCGACAGCTTGCGCACGAAACCGCGGAACGGGATCAGGCTCTCGGCGCCGGCGCGGATCGCCTCGCGGCCGAGGCCGGCGGTGCGCTCGCGGTTGTTCTCCTCGGCCGTCGGCGGCACGTCGAGGTCGTCGCCGAGCGCGTCGGTGAGCTCGGCGATGCGCGCCGACAGGTTGCTGCACGTCGCCGGGGTCACCCGCGCGTAGGGGTCGGCCATGGTCTGCAGCAGGATCGGCGGGATCTTGGTGCGCATGACGTTCAGGTCGTGCATCGGCGAGGAGGCGGCGTCGCCGACGGTCGACCTCGACTGGCTTTCGGGCGTCTGCAGCTGGCCCGCAGGCGGCGGATCGGAGAGCGCCAGGCCCGGCAGCAGCAGGGTCCCGGCGACGGCGGCGGCGAGGAAGGTGATGCGCATGGCGCAGTTGTAAGTGAGCCGCGCACGCCCGCCAAGCGCCTTCCGGACAGTCAAGCTTGGCGCCGTGCTCTGCGCGGTTGGTAGGCCGGGAGGGGATCGAACCCTCGACCATTCGATTAAAAGTCGAATGCTCTACCGCTGAGCTACCGGCCCCCATCGGGAGGCCCGTGCGATAGGCGGTTCCGGCTTGCGACGCAAGCGGCGGTCCCGGAGCCGCCAAGGCCAAGATTGATCGCGCAGGCGTGCGCGGACGCTGTCACGGAGCGGTGGTATCCTTCGTCCATCGTGTCAGGAGGCCCCTCGCATGCGTGACACCACCGCCGAGACGGTGATCGACCTCGAAGCCCGCGTCGTCGCCCTGCAGACTCTGGTCGGCTACCTGTTGAAGGTCGTCCACGAGAACGTGCCCCAGAGCATGGACGCCCGACTCGCCCTGGCGCGGCGGCAGCGCGACGTGGCGATGAACGACCCGGCCTACGACGCGGTGGGCCGCGAGGCCCTGCACCTGCAGGTGGCGATGCTGGAGAACGCCGCGCGCGGCGGCCGGGACTAGGCGCGAGCCCATTCTCCTTGCTCTTCCCCCGGGGGAAGAGCAGGAGCCTGGGCCGCTAATGCTATTACTGCTGTTGCTGCTGTTGCTGTTGCTGGCGCTGCTGGTCGATCAGGGCGGCGCTGGAGGCGCGGCGGCGGCCGCCCTGGAAGGCGGGGCTGTTGACGCGCAGGAACTCCGGCTCGGCCGTGACCGCGCGGGCGCGGCGCACCGCGACGCCGACGGCCAGCTGGCTCTCGGCCTCGCCCTTGAACACGCCCTTGGTCGGCGGCACGTCGGCGTAGTCGCGGCCGACCGCTACGGCCACGTGGCGCTCGCCGGCGAGGACGTTGTTGGTCGGGTCGAACCCGACCCAGCGCAGCGAGGGCAGGAACACCTCGACCCAGGCGTGGGTGGCGTCGGGGTCCGAGCGGTCGCCGTCGCCGCGATGGGTGAAGAGGTAGCCCGAGACGTAGCGCGCCGGCACGCCCCACGACCGGCAGATGGCGATCATGATGTGGGCGAAGTCCTGGCAGACGCCGCGGCCATGCTCGAGGGCGTGGTCGATCGGGCTGTCGGCGTCGGTGACGCCCGGTTCGTAGCCGAAGGCGTCGTAGAGGGCGCTGTTCAGGGCCAGCACCGCCGACAGGGGATCGTTGCGCCGCAGGTCCTGCCAGCCGTGCTTCTCGATGAAGGCGTGCAGCGCCGGCGTCTCCACCGCGTAGCCGTGCGGGCGCAGGAAGTCGAAGCACTCGCCGCGCACGAAGTCGCTCTTCAGGCGGTCCCACTCGCCGCGGTCCAGGGCCTCCGGCAGGGGCGCCGGCGCGTAGGTGTCGACGGTCGAGCGGGCGACGATGGTCAGGCGCTGGTGCGGCTGGGGGACGTCGAAGTGGTAGACCGCGTTGCCGAAGTTGTCGGCGTAACTGAACAGCTTGGCCGGCGGCTCGACCTCCAGCTCGAAGCCGACCAGGCGCTGGGCGCCGGACTTCTGCGGCTGCATCCACAGCTCCATCACGCTCTCGCGGACGGGGACGTCGTAGACGTACTGGGTGACGTGGCGGACCTCGAGCAGCATGGGCGCCTCCCCTAGGCCGGCAGGCTCAGTTCGAGCGGGTAGGCGACGAAGGTGTCCCAGATCGCCTCGTGGATGGACGCGCACTCGTCGGCGACGGCGCCCAGCAGCTGGCCGGCGCCCGAGACCCCGACCTCCTCGGCGTCGGCGAACTTCAGGCGCGCGTTCAGCCGCCCGGCCAGGCGCAGGGCCTCGGCGCGGTCGCGCTCCAGCCGGTGCGACAGGTGCGCCAGGTGCTCCTCGATGCGCTCGGTGGAGAACCGGATCGAGCGCGGGAAGTCCTCGTCGAAGAGCAGGAATTCGAGGATGTAGCGCGGGTTGATGTCGGCCGTGTAGGCGCGCAGGTAGGGCTCCAGCGCACAGCCCATGCGCAGCAGGCTCATCAGGGCGATGTGGTCGCTGACCGCCCGCGCGCCGTCGGCGAAGCAGGTCTCCAGCAGCCGCGCCATCAGCTGGGCGCGCTCGATGTAGACGCCGGTCAGCATGAACCGCCAGCCCTCGCCGTGGCTCATGGTGGCGTCGGCCGCGCCCTTGAACAGGTGCAGGTCGGCGATGATCTCGGCCAGGAACGAGGCCGCGTCGTCGGCGAAGGCGGCCTCGGCGTCCGCCCCGGTGACGCGCAGGTACAGGAGGTTCAGCCGCTCCCAGGTCTCGGTGGTGATCTGGTCTCGCACCTGGCGGGCGTTCTCGCGGGCGCGTGCGAGGGAGACCAGAACCGAGCCGGCGTCCTCGCGGGCCAGCACCAGGGCCCTGGCCGCCTCGACCGCCTGACCCAGCCGGGCCGGGTCCCGCTCGCCGACCGCCGTCAGGGCGATGTGCGCGGCCTGGGCGCCGGCGTCCGTGCGGTCGAGGGTGGCGTTCAGCATCACGGCGGCCAGGCGCGAGATGTGCTCGGCCCGCTCCACGTAACGGCCGGTCCAGTAGAGGCTGTCGGCGACGCGGGCGAGCATCATGGCGCCCCCTCCGCCGCGCCTGGCGCGTCGTCGGCCAGCACCCAGGTGTCCTTCGAGCCGCCGCCCTGGCTGGAGTTGACGACAAGGGAGCCGCGCTTCAGCGCCACCCGGGTCAGGGCGCCGGGCGTGACCACGATCTTGTCGCCCGAGAGGATGAAGGGCCTCAGGTCCACGTGCCGCGGCTCGATGGCCCCGTCGACGAGGCACGGCGCGGTCGAAAGCTGGATGGTCGGCTGGGCGATGTAGTTGTCCGGGTCCGCCTTCAGGGCCTCGGCGAACTCGGCCCGCTCGCGCGCGCTGGCGTGAGGCCCGACCAGCATGCCGTAGCCGCCCGAGGCGCCGACCGCCTTGACCACCAGCTTGTCGAGGTTGGCCAGCACGTGGCTCAGCTGCGCCGGCTCGCGGCACAGGTAGGTCTCGACGTTGGGCAGGATGGCGTCCTCGCCGAGGTAGTAGCGGATGATGTCGGGCACATAGGCGTAGACCGCCTTGTCGTCGGCCACCCCCGTGCCGGGGGCGTTGCAGATGACGACATTGCCGGCGCGGTAGGCGTTGAAGAGGCCGGCGGCGCCCAGCGAGGAGTCGCGGCGGAACGCCAGCGGATCGATGAAGTCGTCGTCGACGCGGCGGTAGATCACGTCCACCCGGCGAAGGCCGCCCGTGGTGCGCATGTAGACCATGTTGTCGTGCACCACGAGGTCGCGGCCCTCGACCAGGGGCGCGCCCATCAGCCGGGCGAGGTAGGCGTGCTCGTAGTAGGCCGAGTTGTAGACGCCGGGGGTCAGCACCACGACCACGGGGTTGGAGCGCCACTCGCTGGCCATGCTCTTCAGCGTCGAGAGCAGCAGGTCCGGGTAGCGCTCGACCGCGCGCACGCCGGCCTGGCGGAAGGTGCCCGGAAAGGTGCGCCGCGAGGCGTCGCGGTTGGCCAGCATGTAGGAAACGCCGCTCGGGACGCGCAGGTTGTCCTCCAGCACGTGGAAGGTCCCGTCGGTGGCCCGGATCAGGTCGCTGCCGCAGACGTTGGCGTAGGCCTTGTGCGGCACGAACAGGTGCTGCATCTGGCGCCGGTACGACGGCGCCCCCAGCACCAGCTCGCGCGGCAGCACGCCGTCCATCAGGATCTGCTGCGGGCCGTAGATGTCGGCCAGGAACATGTTCAGCGCGCGCAGGCGCTGGGTCAGCCCCGCCTCGATCTTCGCCCACTCCGGCGCCGGGATGATGCGCGGGAAGAGGTCGGTGGGGATGATCCGCTCGGTGGAGCTCTCGGCGCCGTAGACGGTGAAGGTGATCCCCTGCAGCAGGAACGAGCGCTCCAGCGTCTGCTGGCGCTCCTCGAGCTCCTCGGCGCCCAGGGTCTCGATACGGTTGCGCAGGAGCTCGTAGTGCGCCCGCGCCTCGCCCGCCGGCGTCAGCATCTCGTCGTAGGCCTCGCCCGGGAGGTAGGCCGCCTGGCTCTGGGGCGGAGCCGACGCGGGTCTTGCAGTTTGGGCCACGCCTTCGCCTGAACGCTTCTGTCGCCTTGTTGCGCCGAACCTCAATCCCGTCCCCGCCCGCCGGGCGCAATCGATCAGGCGCCCGGCGCCTTCGCGCAGCTACCCGGCGCCCAAGCTTTAGGCGCCGCTGTGCGCCGCCTACGGAACCGGCCGGCCGCGGGGCGCGATGAAGCGACGGCGTTGTCGCAGTTTCGGCCGCAAGGGTGACATCAGGCGCCGGCGCCTCTAAACCCGGCAGGCCGGGGACAAGGGAACTTGAGATTGCGACGCTTGGGTCTCGCCGTCGCCGCCTCGACGGCGGTCCTTGCCGGTCTCCTGCCGTCTGCGGCCTCGGCCGCGGAACCGAAGGCGACGGTCGAGGGCGATCTCGACAAGGGCCTGCGCCAGGCGCTGCAGCGCGCGATCGGCGAGGCCCGCACCGCGCCGGACTCCAGCTTCGACGCCCGCCGCCGCGCCGAGGACGCCGCCGGCGCCGTCATCGCCGCCCTGCGTTCGGAGGGCTACTACGCCTATTCGGTCGAACCCGACGTCTCCGACACCGAGCCGCCGCAGCCGATCGTGCGCGTGACGCCGGGGCCGAGGTTCCACATCAAGGACGCGATGATCGCCTGGGACGGCTCGGCGCCCGCGCCCCGGGCCGCCAGCGCCGCCTGCGCCGCCCTCGACCTCGCCAACGGGACGCCCGGCCGGGCCGCGGACGTCATCGCCGCCGAAGGGCGCGCGGTCGCCGCCACCCAGAAACTGGGCTACGCCGACGCCGAGGCGCGGCCGCGCCGGGTGGTCGTCGACCATGCCGACGAGTCCGTGCAACCGACCTTCCACATCGCCGCCAGCGACCTTGTCCACCTGGGCGCGGTGCAGGTGGTGACGGACGGGCGCACCAACCCGGCCTGGGTGCGCGGCCTCGCCCCCTGGAAGAGCGGCGCGGTCTACGATCCCGACAAGGTCGCCGAGCTGGAGCGCCGCCTCTCCGACGTCGGCGTCTACGACCAGGTCACCGTGTCCCTGGCGACGCGCGACAAGACGGTGGACGGCCTGCGCCCGGTCGTCGTCAGCCTCGCCGACCGCCCGCCGCGGACCCTGGAGCTCGGCGCCGGCTTTTCCACCAGCGAGGGTTCGGGTGTCGACGCCAAGTGGATCCACTACAACCGCTTCCACCGCGCCGACACCCTGACGTTCACGGCCAAGCTGTACGACATCCAGCAGAAGCTCGACGCCGAGGTCGACCTGCCGCACTGGCGCCGGCCCGGCCAGACGCTGAAGCTCGGCGGCGGCTTCTTCGGCGATTCGACCAAGGCCTACGACGACATCGGCGGGGGCCTGCGCTTCGACGTCGAGCGGCGCTTCACGCGCACGTCCTACATCACCGTCGGCGCGGCCGTGGACTACGCCGACACGCACGAGAAGACGGCGGTCAACGCCCAGGCGGTGCCGGTCGGGCAGAACCTGAAGCTGCTGATCCCCTCGGGCCTGGTGGCCTTCGCGCTCGACAAGTCGAACGATCCGCTCAACCCGACGCGCGGCTGGCGCCTGGAGGCGCGGGCCGAACCGACCTTGATCACGATCGACCGCACCCTGACCTATGTGAAGCTGCAGTCCCAGGCCACCGCCTACCTGCCGATCGGAGGATCCGACTCCACCGTGCTGGCCGGGCGCATCAAGGTCGGATCGATGGTCGGCGGGCGCCTGCCGGACGTGCCGGCCGACCGCCGCTTCTTCGCCGGCGGCGGCGGCTCGGTGCGCGGCTACGCCTACCAGGCGGTCGGCCCGCGCCTGTCGGACAACACGCCCCAGGGCGGCGTCTCCCTGTTCGAGGCCTCCGGCGAGATCCGCCAGCGCGTCGCCGACCACTGGGGCGTGGTCGGCTTCGTCGACGCCGGCTCGGTCGGCGCCAACATCGCCCCGGACTTCCGGGACGTCAGCGTCGGCGTCGGCGTCGGGGTGCGCTACGACCTCGGCTTCGGCCCGCTGCGCCTGGACGTCGCCACGCCGCTGCGGCGCAAGAAGGGCGACTCCCTGTTCCAGATCTACATCTCGATCGGGCAGAGCTTCTGATGGCCGCCGCCGCGCCTCCAGCCCCCGGTCCGCGTCGTCCGACGCCGCAGGCGTGGGTGATGATCGTCTCGCTGGGCGCGGTCCTGCTGGTCGCGTTCCTGGCCGCGCTGCTGCGCTTCGGCGTCCTGACCCAGCCCGGGCGGCTGCTGGTGGAGGCCCAGGTCAACGGCCTCAGCCTCGGCCGAATCGGCAAGCTTCGCATCGAGGGCCTCCAGGGCGACGTCTTTCGCGACTTCTCCGTCCGGCGGCTGACGATCACGGACGCCAAGGGCGTCTGGCTCGACGCCCGCAACGTCGCCATCCGCTGGCGCTACCTGGAGCTTCTCGGCCGGCGCGTGCACGTCGACGACCTGACCGCGCGGCAGGTCACCCTGGTCCGGCGCCCGGTGCTGGGGCCGTCGCACAAGGGCGGGCCCTCGCCGGTGGCGATCCAGGTCGACCAGGCACGGGCGCGCGTGGAGATGACGCCGGACTTCGCCTATCGCCGCGGCGTCTACGACGTGGCGACGCGCCTGACGGTGGAGCGCAGCAACGCCGTCGAGGGTGTCGCCGCCCTGAAGAGCGTGCTGCATCCGGGCGACTACCTGAACGCCGACTTCGACCTCGGCGGCAAGGCGGCGTTCCGCTTCAACGCCGAGGCGCGCGAGGCTCAAGGTGGCGCCCTGGCCGGCGCCCTGGGCCTGGCCGCCGACCAGCCGTTCCAGCTGTCCGCCCACCTCAACGGCACGACCTCGAAGGGCGACTTCACCGTCCTGACCCGGGTCGGGGCGACGACGCCGCTCTACGGCGCCGGGGCCTGGAACCCGCAGGGGGGCGAGGGGCACGGCCGGCTCGACCTCACCGCCTCGCGCCTCACCACCGGCTATGCGCGCCGGTTCGGGCCCGAGGCCCGGTTCGACGTGGCCGGGCGCAAGGCCGCCGACGGCTTCTACGCCCTGAACCTCGGCGCCGCGGCCGAGAACGTCCAGGCGGTGGCCGCCGGCGAGGCGGACATCGGGCGCAGGGTGACCGGGCCCGGCGGCTTGGCGCTGGCCCTGCGCATCGTCGACGCCAACCGCATTCTCTCCTGGCCGAAGCTCGGCGGCGCGCGCCTGGATGGGCGCCTCACCGGAACCTCGGCCCGCTGGGCCATCGACGGCAAGGCGACGATCGAAAAGCCGGGCCTGCCGGACTTCGCCCTGGCGACGCTGTCGGGTCCGTTCCGCGTCGAGCGCGGCAAGGGGCAGACGACGCTCACCGCCAGCGCCAAGGGCGAGGGCGGGGCGGGCAGGGGGCTGCTCGCAGCCCTGCTCGGCGCCCGGCCCAGCGCTTCGGCCGAACTCGTCTGGATGGACCGCGACGGCCTTCTGATGCGCAAGCTGCTGGTCGAGGCGCCCGGCCTGAAGGTGACGGGTTCGGGCGAGCACAGCCTGTTCGGCGGCCTCGCCTTCAAGGGTGACATGACGGTCTCGAACCTCGCCGCCGCCCACGCCGGGGCGCACGGAGTGGTCAAGGCCTCCTGGTCGGCCAGCCAGGCGCCGGGCGAGCACCGGCCCTGGACCTTCGCCTTCGACGCCAAGGGCGACGCGCTCGCCGCCGGCTTCGGCGAGATCGACCGCCTGATCGGCCAAACGCCGCGCCTGCAGGCCAAGGGCGACTACCTAGACGGCGCCATCCACGTCGCCCAGTCCAACCTCGACGGCGCCGCCGGCGCGTTCGGCGCCGTGGGCCAGATCGGTCCCTCGGCGGCCCTGAAGCTGGCCCTGACCTGGAAGGCCGACGGCCCCTTCACCATCGGACCGCTGGAGATGGCCGGCTCGGCCAAGGGCGGGGGCTCGATTTCCGGCACCCTGGACAATCCGCGCGCCGACCTCGCCGCCGACTTCGCCCAGCTCGACCTGCCGTACCTGCCGCTGCGCGACGCGCACGTGGACCTCGCCTTCCTCAAGGGCCCCGCCGACACCAACGGCCGCCTGGCGGTAACCGGGACCAGCCCCTACGGCGCGGCGCGCGGCGCCTCGGCGTTCCGCTTCGTCGACGGCGGGGTCGACCTGTCCGGCATCGACGTCGCCGGCGGCGGGGTCAGCGCCCAGGGCTCGCTGGCGCTGCGCCGCGGCCAGGCCTCCAGCGCCGACCTCGCCCTGGCGGTGGGGCCGGGCGCCTTCCTGAGCCAGGGCGCGGCCAACGGGCGGCTGCGCATCGCCGACGCGCCCGGCGGGGCGCATGCGGCGCTTGACCTGGACGCCACGAACGCGGCCCTGCGTTCCGGCGGCGTCGCTGTCAGGAGCCTCAAGCTCACCGCCGACGGCCCGCTGGCGCGCCTGCCCTACCAGGTCAAGGCCGACGGGGTGACGACGGGCGGACCCTGGCGCCTGGCCGGGTCCGGCGCGTTCACCACCCTGGGCTCGGACACCGCCTTCACCTTCGACGGCGCAGGGCGTGTGCGCCGGGCCGACTTCCGCACCCTGGCGCCGGCCGAGCTGCGCTTCGGCGACCGCGGCACGACCGCCAGGCTGCAGCTGGCCCTCGGCGGCGGCAAGGCCGACATCGACTGGCGCCAGATGCCCGAGGGCCTCGCCGCCTCGGGCACGCTCAGCAACGTCAGCCTCGGCCTCCTGGACCAGGATTTCGTCGGCCGCTTCGACGCCGACTTCCACCTGGGCGGCAAGGGCCAGGCCCTGGCGGGGACGCTGCAGGCGCGCCTCGCCGGCGCCGGCGGCCGCGACCTGAAGGGCGCCGCGCCCCTCGACGGCCTGGTCAGCGCCCACCTGGCCGGCGACCAGCTGGTCGTCGACGCATCCCTGGGCAGCGACCAGGGCCTGACCTCCAAGGCCCACGTGGTGCTGCCGACCGAGGCGTCGGCGGCGCCGTTCCGCATCGCCCTCGTCAGCACCCGGCCGATGTCCGGCCACTTCGACCTGAACGGCGAGATCAAGCCGGTGTGGGACCTGCTGATGGGCTCCGAGCGCTCGGTGTCGGGCAAGATCACCGCCCAGGGCGAGCTGCGCGGCACGCTGCGCGACCCCAGCGCGGTCGGCACGGCCAGCCTCGACGACGGCCGCTTCACCGATTCCGAGACCGGGCTGAAGCTGCAGAACGTGACCCTGCGCGCCGCGCTGGAGAACAATGCCGTCGACGTCAGCCAGTTCACCGGCTCGGACGGCCTCGGCGGCCAGGTGTCGGGCGGCGGGCGCATCAACCTCAGCCGCGAGGGCGCCTCGTCCCTGCGCCTGAACCTGAAGTCCTTCCGCCTGATCGACAACGAGATCGCCACGGCCAGCGCCAGCGGCCAGGCGACCATGGACCGCGCCGCCGACGGCAAGATCCGCCTCACCGGCGCCCTGACCATCGACCGGGCCGACATCGCCGCCAATCCGCCCGTGCCCTCGGGCGTGGTGCCGATGGACGTGATCGAGATCAACAAGCCGGTGGACCTGCAGGCCGCCATCGAGGGCCCGCCCGACCGCAGCGCGCCGATCGCGCTCGACGTGACCCTCAAGGCGCCCTCGCGCGTGTTCGTGAAGGGCCGGGGCCTCAACGTCGAGCTGTCGCTCGACAGCCACGTCGGCGGCACGTCGAACGGCCCCATCCTGACCGGGGTCGCGCGGGTGGTGCGCGGCGACTACGACTTCGCCGGCAAACGCTTCCAGTTCGACAACCGCGGCGTCGTCTACCTGGGGGCCACGGCCCAGGCGATCCGCCTCGACCTCACCGCCGTGCGCGACGACCCGGCCCTGACCGCGGTGATCCGCATCCAGGGGACCGCGGCCAAGCCCAAGATCACCCTGACCTCGACCCCGGTGCTGCCGCAGGACGAGGTGCTGTCGCAGGTGCTGTTCGGCGCCTCGGCCAGCCAGCTCTCGGCCGGGGAGGCGGCCCAGCTCGCCTCGGCCGTCTCGGCGCTGGCCAGCGGCGGCGGTTTCGACATCATCGGCGGCCTGCGCAGCTTCGCGCGCCTCGACCGGCTGGCGTTCGGCG
>DASZQQ010000289.1:0-4762 GCA_035549595.1 Caulobacteraceae bacterium | reverse complement strand
CCCGTCGCCCACGCTCCGTGGAGCAGGCCGCCCGGGATGAACGCCGTCGCACCGGGCGTCAGCGGATGGTCGGTGTCCTCGATCCGCAGCACGCCTCGCCCGGACAGGATGTAGTAGGCCTCGGCCTGCGCATGCCGGTGCAGGGTGAGATCCGGAGGCTCGCTTTCGCGCACCTCGGCGACGCCCATGGTCAGGCTGTCGCTGGGGGTCCGGTCGGCGCTCAGCAGCGTGCGCCAGGTCACGGCGCCGCGCGCAGGATCATCCCAGGCTTCGACCGCGCAGGCGCTTTCAGCGACGACAAAGGGCTTCGGCTTCACGACATCTCCAGGTCTTGCGGTCCGATTGGCGCAGCGACGTCCGCCGGCGAGCCGAAGTCAATGCGCTCGCGCTCGCGTCCGCCGCCCTACGCCGGGTTGATTGCGCGGCGCGCCCTTCACCGACTATGCAGCGCGCCGGGGGCGGGAAGCCGCCCCATCTTTCACGTCATTTCCGAACAACACCACAAAGAGAAAGAGGGGACCGCCATGGGTCACAAGCGGTTGGGAAGAAGCGCGATCTACGTTTCCGACATCTGCATGGGCACGATGACCTTCGGCTCGCAGGCCGACGAGGCGGTCGCCTTCCGGATCCTCGACCGGTCGCTGGAGGCGGGGATCAACTTCTTCGACACGGCCGAGAACTACCCGGTGCCGCCGGATCCGAAGTGGGCGGGCCGGACCGAGGAGATCTTCGGCCGCTGGCTGAAGACCAAGAACCGCGACGCGATCATCCTGGCGACCAAGGTCTCGGGCCCCAGCCACGGCTGGATCAAGTCCTCGCAGCGGGCCGGCATGACGGCGCTGGACCGGCACAACATCACCCGCGCGATCGAGGCCAGCCTGACGCGCCTCGGCACCGACTACGTCGACCTCTACCAGACGCACTGGCCCGACCACGGCGTCGGCTACGAAGAGACCCTGCGGGCGCTGGACGATCTGGTGCAGGCCGGCAAGGTGCGCGTGATCGGCTGCTCGAACGAGACCTGCTGGGGCCTGACGAAGTCGATCGCGGTGGCCGAGCGCGAGGGCACGGTCCGCTACGAGACGATCCAGAACAACTTCAGCCTCAACAACCGCCGCTTCGAGGACGAGCTGGCCCAGGCCTGCCGCCAGGAGGGCGTGAGCCTGATCCCCTATTCGCCGCTGGCCGGCGGCGTGCTGTCGGGCAAGTACCAGGACGGGGCGACGCCGGAGGGCGCCCGGTTCTCGAACTACATCAAGATGGGCGGGCGCCAGGCGGTGATGAGCCGCCGTTTCGTCAACGACAAGAGCCTGGCGGCGACCGCCCGCTACATGGCGATTGCGGCCGAGGCGGGCATGGCGCCGGTGACCCTGGCGACCGCCTGGAGCAAGCAGCACGACTTCGTCGCCTCGACCATCGTCGGCGCCACCCGTGAGGACCAGCTGGACGACATCTTCGCCGCCATCGACCTGACCCTCGGCCAGGACATCCTGGACGCCATCAACAAGGTCTCGAAGGAGATCCTGTATCCGATGGGGTGAGGGGGACCTGTTCCTGCCCTTCGCCGCCACGCCTTGACCAGCGGCCAGGTCAACCCGGCCTGGCCGCCGTGCGCTCATCGCGCCGGGTTCAGTCGCCAGATCTCGAAGTTCAGGACGAAGGCGAAGCTGCACCAGAGGGCGTAGGGCGCCAGCAGCAGGCCTGCCGTCCGATCCAGGCGCCAGAAGGCGAGGGCGGTCGCCAGGATCGCCGGGAGAAGCACGGCCAGTTCCATCAGCGCCGGCCCCGGCGCGCGGAGCCCGAAGAAGATCAGCGACCAGGCCAGGTTCAGCGTCAGCTGGACGGCGTAGAGGACGAGGGCGGCTCCGCGCGCGCGGCCTTCGGCGCGAACGTCGATGCGGGAGGCGGCGAGCGCCATCAGCACGTAAAGCGTGGTCCAGACCGGTCCGAACACCCAGTTCGGCGGGTTGAACGACGGCTTGCGAAGCCCGGCGTACCAGTCGGGGATGCTGGAGGCGGTCGCCAGCCCGCCGACCGCGCCGACGGCGAGCGCCAGGGCGATGCTCAGCGTCAGGCTGAGGGCCCATCGGCGGAAGCGAGGCGTCGTCACATCCATGCGAGTGATCCGGTTGCCGTGAGGCGCTCAGGCGCGCAGGGCGCTTGGGATCGAACTGGTACGAGCGCGTGATGCGGTCGGATCATCTCCGCGGAAGGATGCGCCAGGCGGCGACGCCCGCGGCCGGTAGTGTCGGGCCGCCGATCAGGTAGGCGGCGCCCTGCGGCGCCGGCGTCGGCCTGGGCTCCGGGGCGAAGTTGAAGGCGAACGCGACGTCGCCCCTGCGGCGCACGCGCACCCCTTCCTCGAGCGGCAGGACCTCGAGCCCGGCGCCCAGCGCCATGTCCTTCAGCACCGCTTCGAAGAGGTCGGCCTCGGGCCAGGTCGACAGATAGGTCCAGCGGCCGTCGCCGACCATGGCGGGGGTACCGTCGGCGTAGCGGGCCAGGGCCGGCAGGCCGGTCTCGAGCGCCTCGCGCCAGAGGCGGCCGCGGTAGGACGCGCCGGCGTACAGGACCTCCGGCGGCGCCTGCGGCGGCAGGCTGTCCACCCGCGCGACCTTGACCGGGAGCCGGGCCTGCAGCGGCCCCGGCGGCAGGTTGTCGGGGATGCGCCCTTCGGGCGTGCGCGATCCCGTCCGGGGACCGAACAGCGCCTTGGCGCCGGACCTGGCGATGGCCTCCAGGGTCTCGTCGGTCACGATCGGCAGCGACGGCGCCACGATCAGCCGGTAACCGGCGAAGTCGCCGTCCGGCGCCACGATGTCGACATCCAGCCCCAGGCGCCGCAGGGCGGCGTAGGCGTCGAAGGCCAGGGCCAGCCACCGGAACCCCTGCGCGTGCGGCTGGATCTGGACCTGCCAGTCGGCCTCGTAGCTGAACACCAGCGCGACCTGGGCGCGGCCGGCCGGGGGCAGGTCGCCGACATGGCGCAGTTCCTGCGCGACCGTCGCGGCCTCGTATCCTCCCTGGTCCAGCACATTGTCCGGCCGGTTGAGGCCGGCGTGCATCTGCTCCTGGGCGAAGGGCGCCTGGCGCCAGCGGAAGTAGGAGACGACCTCCGCGCCGTGGGCGAAGGCCTCCCAGGTCCAGGTCCTGACCGCGCCGGACTCGGGGATCGGGTTGAAGCGCGCCCAGTTCACCGGCCCGGGCTGCTGTTCCATCACCCACCAGCGCCCGCGCCCGACGCCGCGATAGAGGTCGTGATGGAAGGCGGCGATATCGGGGTGGCCCTGGCGCCGGTAGCGGTCCTTCTCGCCCCCGGGGAGCCAGAACTGCTCGAGAAAGCCGAGCGGATAGGAATCCCAGCTGGCGACGTCGAGGTCGCGTCCGACCGCGAAGTGGTCGAACTCGGTGTAGAACCCCATGAAATTGTGGGTGATGTCGCGCCCGGGCGACAAGCGCCGCAGGATGGAGGTCTGGACCAGGTTGAAGTCCGCCACCTGGTCCGAGGCGAAGCGGTTCCAGTCGAGGCGATGGCTGGGGTTGGCCTCGGTGACCGTCAGGTTGGGCGGGTCGACCTCGTCGAAGCTGCGGTACTCCTGGGACCAGAACACCGCGCCCCAGGCCCGGTTGAGGCGATCCACCGACTGGTAGCGGCGGGCGAGCCAGGCCCTGAAGCCCCGCGCGGCCTCCGGCGAGTAGCTGATGGTGGTGTCGTGGCAGCCGAACTCGTTGTCGGTCTGCCAGGCGGCGACCGCCGGATGGCGTCCGTAGCGCGAAGCGACCGCCTCCACGATCCGCGCGCATTCCCGACGGTAGCGCTCGCTCGAGAAGCAGTAGTGCCGCCGGGAGCCGAAGCGTCGCGGGCGGCCTTCCGCGTCGTGCGCCAGGATCTCGGGATGGGCGTCCACCAGCCACTTCGGCGGGGTGGCCGTGGGGGTGCAGAGCACGATCCGCAGGCCGGCCGCCGCCAGCGTCTCGATCGCCCGGTCGAGCCACGCCCAGTCGAAGACGCCGGGCTCGGGCTCGATCCGGCTCCAGGCGAACTCGCCGATCCGCACCAGCGACAGGCCCATCTCGGCCATGCGCCGCGCATCGTCGGCCCAGAGCTCCTCGGGCCAGTGTTCCGGGTAGTAGCAGACGCCAAGCTTCATGCCGACGAGCTAGCCGCAATCGGGCCGCTCCCGGAAGCCCCCAGGCCGGAACGAACCGCATGCGTGGCGGCGGGCCGGGGCGAGGAAACAGTGCTTGTAGCGGTCGCTACATTGCGCTTATGTAGCGAGCGCTACAAGGGGTCGTCCGGCCGAGGCCGCCGCCCCTTCGTTTCCGCACCCATAGGAGAAGCCGATGAGCAACCCCCTGGACGTCGTCCGCCGGTTCATGGCGGACATGGAGCGGCTCGACTACGATCGGGCGCTCACGCTGGTCGCGGACGACTGCGACTACGTCAATCCGCCGCCGATCGGCGCGGTGCGCGGCGGGGTCGCCGTTCGGGCGGTGCTGGAACCGTTCTTTGCGCCCACCCTCGCGAACGAATTCAAGGTGCTGCGCGAAGCGGCCGCGGGGCCTGTCGTGTTCCTCGAGCGCCTGGACCGGCACCAGCTCGCCGACCGTTGGGTGGAGTTGCCGGTCACGGGGGTGTTCGAGGTCCGCGACGGCAAGATCGTCTATTGGCGGGACTACTTCGACGCGGCGACCATCCTGTCGCAGTGGCCGACCTGACGGATCAGGCCGGGAACTCGTAGCGGACCTCGTCGAAACTGTA
>DASZQQ010000288.1:0-2967 GCA_035549595.1 Caulobacteraceae bacterium | reverse complement strand
GTGCTGCTCGACGTCAACAACATCCACGTCAGCGCCATGAACCAGGGCGCCGACCCGATGCTGGCCCTGGCCGGCTACCTCACCCTGATCCCGCATCAGGCCATCGGCGAAATCCACCTGGCCGGGCACGCCGTGCGCGAGCTGCCCGGCGGGCGGCGGGTGCGCATAGACGACCACGGCTCCCCGGTCTGCCCGGAGGTATGGGCGCTCTACGAAACCACGGTGCGGGTGCTCGGCCCTCGCCCGACCCTGATCGAATGGGACAGCGCCTTGCCGCCCTTCCCCGTGATCCAGACCGAGGCCGCCATCGCCGAGCGGGTGATGCAGCGCGTGCGCGAGCCGGCCCATGCCTGACCTGGCGATCCTGCAGACGACCATGGCGCGGGCGCTGGCGAGCGGCGATTGGCAAGCGCTCGCGGGCGAGATCCTGCCGGGGCCGGTCGGCGCGGACGAGGCGCTCGGCCTGCATCGCAACACCGCCCTCGCCGGGCTCGCGGGCGCCTTGCGGCTGTCGTGCCCCACCGTGGACGCCCTGGTCGGCGAGGTCTTCTTCGACCAGGCCGCCCTCGCCTTCGCCGCCGCCCATCCTCCCAGCACCCCCTGGCTCGCGGGCTATGGGTCGGGTTTCCCCGACTTCCTGGCGGCCTATCCGCCGGCCGAGGGCCTGCCCTACCTGGCGGACGTGGCGCGGCTGGACCTCGCCGTCGAGGCGGCGGCGCAGGACGCCCTGGGCCGGGACGGCCTGGTGCTCGACCTCGGCGGGGCGATCCTGACCCTGGACGCCTCCCTGCGCGTGCTCGACCTGGGCCATCCCGCCGTGGCCATCCGCGACGCGGTGGAATCCGGGGACGAAGCCCTGGCCGCCCTCGACGTGACGCCCCGGCCGAACGCGCACGCGCTCTGGCGCGTGCCGCATGGCGCGGCCCTGCGCCCGCTGAATCCCGTTTCCGCCGCCTTCCTGATCGCCGTCCTCACCGGCGGCGACGTCGAGGCGGCCTTGTCCGGCGGCGACCCCGCCCTCGTGCAGTCCGACGTCCTCACCGCGCCCTTCGCGCGCCTCACCGTCCTGGAAGACCCACAATGATCCCCTTCGCAAAACCCGTCCGCGCCGCCATCGACGCCCTGAACGCCGTGCCCTACGACGTGATCGCCATCATCGCCCGCGCGGCGACCTTCAGCGTGTTCATCCGCTCGGGCACGCAGAAGCTGTCGGACTGGTCCTCGACCCTGATGCTGTTCCGCGACGAGTACCACACGCCGGTGCTGCCGCCGGTGATCGCCGCCTATTCGGCGACGACGCTGGAGATCGGCTGCTCGACCCTGATCCTTCTGGGCCTGATGACGCGGGTCTCGACCCTGCTCTTGCTGGGCATGACCGCGACCATCCAGATCTTCATCTATCCGGAGGCCTGGCCGACCCACATCCAGTGGCTGGCCTTCATGATCGTGCTGGTCCTGCGTGGACCCGGACGGCTGTCGCTGGACGCCCTGATCGGGTCCCGGCTGGTCGGGCCGGGCCTGATCGGGCGCCCCGCGCAGGCTTAGGCGTTGGCCGCCAGGGCCGCGGCTTCGCTCTCGGCGAAGCTGCCGGTCCGCTGGGCGTCACGCCCGATCCACCAGGCGCAGAGCCCGGCCAGGGCCATCAGGGGCGCCATGACCCCCAGCACCTCGGCCGGCGGCAGGCCGGCGCCGAGCATGGCCCCGGCCATGAGCGGACCGGTGGCCGAGCCCACCCGGCCCACGGCCACGGCGAAGCCGACGCCCGTCCCGCGCACCTCGGTCGGGTAGCAGTTGGGGGCGAGGGCGTACATGATCGCCTGCGAGCCCGACACCGTCAGGCCGACCAGGGCGGCGACGGCCAGGGACAGCGGCATCTGCGCCGGCGCGATGGCCAGCAGCACCAGGGCCACGATGCCCGCGCCGTAGACGCCGATGATGCTCGCCGACCGGGTGGCGGCGCGGTCGATCAGCATGCCGGCGATGATCGACCCCGGCACCGAGCCCAGGTTGTAGGTCATCTGCGCCAGGGCGGCGTCCGGCCGCGCCAGGCCCTTGGAGGTCAGCAGCGACGGCAGCCAGCTGAGCAGGATGTATTGCGTGATCAGGGCCGAGAGGAAGCACAGCCACAGCACCAGGGTGCGGTTGCCGCGACCCTCGCCGAACAGGGCCTGGCCGGTGGACGGCTTCTGCGTGGCGTGGGCCAGGGGCTTCAGGTTCGGCACCAGGGCGATGATGCAGGGCACGGCCAGCAGCGGCACCGCCGCCCCAAGGTAGTAGATGTTGCGCCAGTGCTCGGGATTGGCCCAGGCGTAGCTGGCCAGGCTCACCGTGGCGCCGCCGATGGGCATGGCCGAGTAGAGCACCCCCACCGCCGTGTTGCGCTTGGAGGGCGACACGTTCTCCACCGCGATGGCCAGCATGTTGGCGTAGCAGCCGCCGAGCCCGAGGCCCGTGAGGAAGCGCATCCAGAGCAGCGTCTGGGCGTCGGTGGACTGGACGGTCAGGGCCGAGAACACGCCGAACAGGGCCACCGACCAGGTCAGCACCCACTTGCGGCCGATAAGGTCCGACAGGCGACCGCCGATCATGGCCCCGAAGAACAGGCCGAAGGTCGACATCGACAGGAACAGGCTCTTGGTCCCGAGGAAGCCGCCGACGAAGCCCTCGCCGGTGGCCAGGTGGAACAGGGGGGCCAGGACCGGCATGGTCACGCCGGGCGCCTGCAGGTCGATGCCCTCGCCGAACGAGGCGAGGCAGCAGGCCGCCACGACCAGGGCGCCGCGGCTGGCTGCGGACGTCGCCGATGAAGACGCCATATTAGTTTCCTCCGAGAAGTATTTTTTCTTCAATTCGGGCCAAACCGGCTCCGATGGCAACCGAAATCTCGCCCCGCGCGCGCCCGCTGTCGAGGCCCTCGGACGTGATCGGCGATCAGCCGCCTGCCGCCATCGACAGCTCAACGGAATT
>DASZQQ010000287.1:0-2572 GCA_035549595.1 Caulobacteraceae bacterium | reverse complement strand
GACTGCTGCGGCGGCGCCGCTGAAGCTTACGACCGCAGCCTCCATCTCCAAGGACAACGCCGCCCTTCCGCGCATCGCCGGCGCCACCACGCCGGGCGCGGTGAAGGTGAACGCCGCGCTCGCCAGGCTCGACGCGCGCTGGCGGGCTTTCGTGAAGGATTGCCGGGCCGAGGCCGGGGCGAACGCGTACACGACCCGCTCCGTGGAAGTGACCATGGCCAGCGACAAGGTGCTGGCGATGGTGGTCGCCTCCGAGGGCGACTGCGGCGGGGCGCATCCGAACGCGGACGAGATGGGGCTGGCCTACGACGTGGCGACCGGCCGGCCGCTGGATTGGACGAAGCTGTTGCCCAAGGCGATGGTGCGCGAGGCGACGACCGACAGCGACATGGACGGGACGGTGGTCGGCGCCGTGGTCTCGCCGGCGCTGCATGCGCTCTACCTGAAGTCCGTGAACGCCGACTTCGGCCATGACGCGTCGTGGAAGAGCGATTGCGGCGAGGTGCTGGAGAACGAGGACCTCGCCTTCCAGCTTTGGCCCGACGCGAAGAAGGACGCGGTGGTGATCGCCCCGTTCGACCTGCCGCACGTGGTGGCCGCCTGCGCCGACGACGTCGCCATCCCGACCGCGACCCTGCGCCGGATGGGCGTGAACGCGGCGCTGCTGGACGCCATCGACGCGGCGCACGCGGGCCACTGAGGCGGCCACACTCTTCACTCCCCTGACGGGGCCTCGCATGTGGCGCGTCCGAGGCCGCGCGCGCTACCTTCGCGACATGACCGTCTATTCCAAGCGCCTGGGCGAGATCACCGACGCGCAGTTCGACGCGGCGCTGCGGCGCGCCGGGCTGGGCCGGTTCGTGGCCGCCGAGGCCATCAGCCAGGGACTGTTCGGCCAGAACGTGTTCCTGACCTCGACCGAGGGGCGGTTCGTGTTCCGCGGCGCGCCGCACTGGCATGACGGCAAGCAGGACGACGCCTGGCAGTTCCCCAAGGAGCGGCTCTACGCCGAACGGCTTCACGCGACCGGGGCGCCGGTGGCCTGGCCGCAGGTCCTGGACGACGCCGGCGACCTCTTCCCCTGGCCCTACCTGATCATGCCGCGCCTGCCGGGCCTGTGCGTGGCGAACGACCTGAAAGCCCTGGCGCGCGAGGACTGGCCCAAGGTCGCCAGGGCCGTGGGCGAGGCGCTGGCGGGCCTGCAGCGGCTGACGCACCCGGTCGCCGGCGACTTCGACCCGGCGGCGCAGGCGATCGCCCCGTTCGAGGACGGCTACGTCGCCCACCTCGTGCGCCAGATTCAGACGCTTATCCGGGAGGGCGAGGCCGACGGCGCCCTGACCGGCGCGGATGTCGCCTGGATCGAGGCCCTGATCGGCGCCGACGACGGGAACGAGCCGCCGGCGGTCTACGTGCACAACGACTTCAGCCTCGGCAATGTGCTGGTCGAGCGCCACGGCGAGGGCTGGCGGGTGAGCGGCGTGGTCGACCTGATGACGTCGTGCTTCGGCGACGGCTGCGCCGACTTCGCGCGACTGGCCGGCCAGTTCATCCAGGGCGGAGGCCCGCACGCGGCGACCTTCCTGGCCGGCTACCGCGAAGCCGGCGGCGCGGCCCGCCCCGCGCCGGCGCGCCTGGCCCTGGTCACCGCGGTCGAGCGGCTGCTGATCTGGAACTACTTCCGCCGCCAAAGCCCGGCCTGGCTGGAGGGCCACACCTTCCGCAGCTGGGCCGAGCCCTATGTCGAAGCCCTCGCCGCGGCCTGGCAGGCCGCAGCCTGAGGTTTCAGGACCGAAATCGGCGCTCGGCGCGAGTCAGGGCAAGCTTCGCCCTCCGGGGGAGACGAGGACGCACATGGCGGACACGGCGGATACGGCGGACATGGAGCACCTGCGGCACGAGCTGGCCGAGCACGAGGCCAATCTGCTGAAGGAACTGAGGCACATCCGGCGGGGGCTGCGCCAGGCCACGGGCGGGCGGCCCGAGCCCAAGCTGACCATGGGCCAGAAGATCGCCGACGCGGTCGCCGCCAGCATGGGATCGTGGCCGTTCATCATCGTCCAGAGCACCATCCTGGCGCTCTGGATCGGCGCCAACGTCACGGCCTGGATCAACCACTGGGATCCCTATCCGTTCATCCTGCTGAACCTGGCCCTGTCGTTCCAGGCCGCCTATGCGGCGCCCTTCATCATGATGGCCCAGAACCGCCAGCAGGACATCGATCGCCAGGCGGCGGAGAACGACCACCAGGTCAACGTCAAGGCCGAGCTCGAGATCGAGCTCTTGCACCAGAAGATCGACCAGCTGCGCGAGCGGGAGGTGCTGATGCTGACCCAGACCGTCGCCGACCTCGCCCGGCACCTGGAGAGCCACGGCGTCAAGCCGGCGGGCGGCGCCTAGAGCCTTCCCCGGTCAGGTCGAATCGACCTGACCGGGACAAGAAGGCTCGATTCTTTGAGTTTGAGCGCCTCCTGATCGCCAAACCGGTTCCCACTTTGGCGGGAGGCGCTCTAGGTTCTGTGGACACTAGCGCAGCCAAAGCACGATAGCCGCTACGGTGACGACCGCCAGG
>DASZQQ010000286.1:0-5670 GCA_035549595.1 Caulobacteraceae bacterium | reverse complement strand
CGGTGGCCGCGCATGCCGTGGTGATGGCCATGTCCCATGTGATGCGGCGACTCCGGCGGGTTCGGGATCGGCTGCATCTGGGCCGCTGCCGGGGCCGCCGCGAGGGCGAGCGCCGCCGCGGCGGCGAGCGGAAGCCAAGTTTTCATGGATGTCTCCTGGTTGAGTCGTTCCGTCCCCTGTAGGCGCACTCTAGGCCCATAGGAGGGGCGACCGCTACAGTGACGCCGTGGGCGGCTCGGCGGCTTCGGCCGGGCGCGCACCGGAGTGGACGCCGTCCCGCTCGAAACTGCGCGCCTCCCGCAGGGCGATGGCGCGGAAGCCGCGGAACATCAGGAGGAGAAGATCGGCGTCGCGCCGGTCCAGCGGCCGCGTATGCGGCTCCGACATGCTCATCGACAGGTCCTCGGCGACGGCCGCCTTCACGGCGGCCCCACCCATCTGGGGATCAGCGGGGCGGCGTGCTCGTACCGCCGGCCGGCGCACCGGGCGGCTTAGGGATGGTCGCGTGGCGGCGCGGATGTCCGATCCCGGAGGTTCCTTCGGGGGCGAGGCTTCGGGTCATGGCGGCTCGTTCGGCTTCGGCAACTCCCCAGGCCATGCTTAAGCGCGCCAGAGGCGCTTTCGTTGCAGGCCGAAGCCGCCCCAGCCGACCCCAGCCCTCAGCCCTCAGCCCTCAGCCCTCAGCCAGGTCCATCACCTGCGCCCAGGCATCGAGGACGAGGTCCAGGCGGCGGCGGGCGGCGCAGCCCGTCAGTTCCCGCAGCCGCCGGTCGCGGCCGGTCCGGGCCAGGGCCGTCACCAGGCCGAGGTCGCGGTCGACCCGGAACACGTAGAGGTCGCCGAAGCTGGTGCGCTGGGCGAAGAGGTAGGCGCCCACGGCGTCGGTCGGCTGTTCGAAGGCGATGGCGTCGCCGCGGCTGGTGCGCACCGTGACGCTGCGCGCCGGGCCGGACTCGAACTGGTCCTCGGGCAGCACCCGCGCGGCGACCTCTTCGGCGATCCAGCCGTCCTGGCCGTGCGCCTGGTTGTAGCGGAGCAGCCGCCCGAGCCGCTCCGGCGTCAGCGCCTCCATCGCCCGCGGATCGCCGGGCGCCCTGGCCCGCGCCGGGCAGGCCGAGGTTCCGCCCGAAGCCGCCGCCGGCAATGCCAGCGCCAGCGCGCCGACCACGGCAGCCGCCGCCCAGATCCCTGACCATCGCCGCATCGAGCGCCCCGCCCCTGCCTGAAGCCTTTCCTTCAACGGCCCGAGCGTCGGTTTCCCGTCGGCGCTATAGTCACAAGTCCCAGCCGGAGGTCTCGCCATGTGCCGAAACATCAAGACGCTGTTCAACTTCGAGCCGCCCGCGAGCGAGGAGGAGATCCGCGCCGCTTCCCTGCAGTTCGTGCGCAAGCTCAGCGGCTTCAACGCCCCCTCCAAGGCCAACCGCGCCGCCTTCGACGCCGCCGTCGACGAGGTCTTCCATGCGGCGCACCGGCTGCTGATCGCCCTGGAGACCCAGGCCCCGCCGCGCGACCGCGACGACGAGGCCGCCAAGGCCAGGGCGCGCTCGGCCAGGCGGTTCGCAAGGCCTCTGCCGGCCGTGTGAGGCGCGCCGCACTGGACTGGCGAGCGCAAGGGCGTATGCTCTCCCCGGTTGAAGCGGGAGGCTGTCGCCATGGCTCGTCCAGCCGCGTGGACCCATACCTTCGACAAGGCCGTCACCCAGGGCCAGCAGGCCCTGGCGATCGCCTTCCAGGAGATGATCGTCGGCTTCGCGGCGACCGCCGGCCAGGAGCTGGGGGCCCTCAACGTCGAGACCGCCGGCAAGTTCGGCCTCAAGCTCGAGGAGCGCTTCACCAGCGACAACCCCAATCCGCACCGCTTCTACCGCGCCTCGGTCGGCTCGACGATCGAGCGCAAGGTCTACGAGCAGCTGGCGCGCTTCATCCGCTCGTCGAAGGCCCTGGTGTCCAGCGGCGAGTGGGCGGGCGTCTACCAGGGCTCGATGGGCACCCAGACCGACCTGCTCGATATCTACTATGCGATCGAGTACCCGGCCGCGTGCGATCCATTCTTCCCCAACGTCTTCAAGAAGTCGCGGCCCGACATCCGCCTCTCGCTCGGCAAGGGCTCGGACGGCGAGGTCTACGAGGCCCTCTACGACCTGACGTCCGAGAAGCAGGTCGGCCACATCCACGCCAAGGGCGACAACTGGACGACCAAGAAGAAGGTCGCCTACGTCGCCGAGATCGTCTGGGCCGACGACGATATCCTGCACAAATAGGCCGGCGGCCGCCGCCCGCCCCTGCGCGTCCCTGCCCGCCCCTGCCCGCGCATGACCTGGATCAACGCCGGCCGCCGCCGGCCGTCCTAAGCGCCGCCTGCGGCGCCGAAGGACCGTCCCATGCCCGACCAGAAGACCCTCGTCATCGTCATCTCCCTCGCCGTCGCCGCCCTGGTGCTCGGCAAGGTCCTGCTGCTGCGCTGGCTGATGAACCTCGGCCGCTCTGGAAGGCGCGGCTCACCCAATGAACCGGCGGTCGGGGAAGCCCCAGCGCGCGGCGCCGGCGAGGCTGCTGGCGGATAGGAATGCAGAGCTTCGCGCCGGCTTGGGCGGCGCATGTCCTTCGCGATGGTACCGCCTCCCCGGATCGAACGGGGGACCTCCAGAGCCACAATCTGGCGCTCTAACCAACTGAGCTAAGGCGGCGTATCGCGAAGGGGGGTGTTTAGTCGTCAAACTGCCTGCGATCAAGCGGGCGAAGCGACGCCCAGCGAGGGGCGGTAGCGGCGGCTGCCGCCGATGGCGCGGCCGTCGCGCAGGGTGACGGTGAAGTCGCCCGCGGCGTTGGTGGCGACGGCGGCGATGGCGGCCTTGCGCACCAGGCGGCTACGGTGGATGCGGGCGAAGCCGGCGTCCTGGAGCTGGGCCTCCAGGGAAGCCAGGGAGGCGCGGTGCAGCAGGGTGCGGCCGCCCTCGAGCTGCAGCTCGGCGTAGTTGCCGGCCGCCTCGACCCAGCAGATCTCGTCGGGACGCACATAGAGCCGTCGCGCGCCGTCCCGGACCTCGAGCACCACCTCCCGGCGTTCGGCCGCCGGCTCCGGCTGGAGCGGCGTCGGCGCGGGCGACGGCGCGCCCGCAGACGTGCGCCAGACGCCGCGCATCGCCCGCCAGCCCCAGTAGAACAGGACGATGGCGCCGTAGGAGATGAAGTCCTTGCGGTACTCGTAGAGGCCGTTGCGGATCGGCCCCAGGACGTCGTAGTGGGCGCCCGCGGCGCGGTAGGCGGCCGAGCGCAGCGCCGACATCAGCACGATGTGGACGGCCGAGAACGGGACGCTGGCCACGACCTGGATCAGGAGCGCGCGCCACGGAGGCTGGCGGTCGGGCCCGAAGCGGCGGGCGAAGGCCATCACGGCGGGCAGGATGATGGCCACGGCGAGCGTGCTGGTGACGTCCCAGGTCAGGGACTCGGCGATCGAAATCGCCTTGCCGGTATGGGCCAGGTCGCTGACCCGGGTGAAGGCCAGAACCGGCGCGATCAGGGCCATGACGGCGAGGCTGACGAGGTAGAACTGGCGGTCGACCCGCGTCGCCGATACCCCCTCGCCCGGGTCCGCCGAAGCCGCCAAGACGCGCGCCCTCCCTCACTGCCAGCAGGTTTTACCAGCCTCCGGCGGCGGCGCGAGGGGGACAAGAAAAAACCCCGGAGGGAGGCCCTCCGGGGTTCGATCTTCAGTTCGGCGCGCCGAAGTCAACTCTTGGGCAGGACGAAGCGGATCGGGATCTTGATCTCCGCGCCGCCGACCGGCTGGTCGTCCTTGCTCATCGGCTTCATCTTGAAGAGCTTGGCCATCTGCAGGGCGGCGCTGCCGAAGCCCATGTCCGAGGGATCCTCGGAGATGACCGAGCAGCCTTCCAGCGTGCCCTTGGCCGAAACCGTGCAGTTGATCGTCGCGCGGCCTTCGGTGTTCGTCCGCTGCGCCCGGTCCGGATAGTAGCGGGCGTAGTCGTCGCCGTTCGGCTTGCGGATCCAGTCCGGGTTGGTGACCACGGACGGACGCGGCGGCGGCGGGGCCGGGGCGGCGACCACCGGCGGGGCCGGCGGCGGCGGCTTGGGCTGTTCCACCGGCTTGATGTTCAGCGGCGGCGGGGCCGGGATGTTGATCGGCGGCGTCACCGGCGGACGCGGCTGCACCGGCGGCGGAGGCGGAAGCACCTTCGGCGGCGGGGGCGGCGGCGGCGGCTTGGGCGGCGGCGGCGGCGGCTTGATCAGCTGGGCGTCGGTCTTTTCGTCGCCGTAGTTGATCAGCTTGGCCTGCATCTTCGAGGTCCACAGGTAGAACCCGATGACCACGTGCAGGACGGCCGAGATGCCGATCGCGATCCACAGGCCGCGGCGGTTCTTCGGCCGCGGCATGTCGAAGGGATTATGCGCCGGGTGGGCGATGTCTGGAGGGACCGAGGTCATTTCATGCCTCTCCTGTCCTCGCCGACCAGGGCCACGCTGTAGTAGCCGTTGTCCTGCAGCTTGTTCATGACCAGCAGGAAGTCCTGGTACTGCATGTTTTCATCGCCGCGGATGAAGATGCGCTCTTTCGTCGGATCCCGCGAGCCGATGGCCTTTTCCAGGTCGTCGGCCAGGGAATCCAGGTCCGAGGCATTGTCACCCACGTACACCCGCCCGTCGTTCTTGATCGAGATGTAGACGGGCTTCGGCGGGTTGGGGGCCGGTTTGGCCACCGCCGGTGGCAGCGCCACCTTGATCGTGACGCTGGCCAGGGGCGCGGCCACCATGAAGATGATCAGAAGCACGAGCATCACGTCCACGAAGGGCGTAACGTTGATGTCGGCGTTCTGTTCGACCTCGTAGCGGCCGCCGCCAGAGCCCGCGAGTTTCGCGGCCATGGACCTTAGGCTCCCTTGTCGAGCTGCCGCGAGATGGCGTTCATCAGCTCAGCGACGAAGCCTTCGGAGCGGGTGCCGTAGCCGGTGATCTGCGTCTGGAAGTAGTTGTAGAACACCACCGACGGGATCGCGGCGAACAGGCCCATACCGGTGGCGAGAAGCGCCTCGGCGATGCCGGGGGCGACGACGGCCAGGTTGGTCGTGTTCGTGTTGGCGATGTTGATGAACGAGACCATGATCCCGTAGACGGTGCCGAACAGGCCGATGAACGGACCGGTCGAACCCACCGAAGCCAGGAACTGCATGCCGCCCGACAGGCGACGGGCGAGCGAGGACTGCACCGCGCCGATCGCGCTCTGGGCGCGGATGATGGTGCTTTCGCGATGCTCGCCGGTCACGTGCAGGCCCGCCTGGCGGGACAGCTCGACTTCCGCGGCGGCGGCGGCGGCCATGTCGGCCATCGGGTTGCCGGCGAAGTCTTCCGACTCGGCGATGCGGCCCATGTCGTTGATCGACTTGGCGCTGCGGAACGTCTCCAGGAACTGGTCGGAGGTGCGGGCCAGGCCCGCGAACTCGAACAGCTTAATCACGAGGAGCGTCCAGGAGAGGATCGAGCAGAGCACCAGACCGACCATGACGAACTTCACGACGAGCGAGGCGTCGAGGAACATCCGGATCGCGTTGAGCTTGCCCGCGCTCTTGCCGCCGACCTTCATCCCTTCGGCGTCGACGGGGGCCTGGTCGGCCGGGGCGGCGGCGGGGGCCGCGGCCGCCGCGTTGG
>DASZQQ010000285.1:0-5237 GCA_035549595.1 Caulobacteraceae bacterium | reverse complement strand
GCGAGGCGGTTCCGGCCGCCGCCCGCGGGCGGGTGACCCGGTCAGGCCGGGGCGCCGGGGGCGATCCAGGCCACGCGGCTGAGGCTGGCGTGATCCTGCAGCGTCTCGACCGCCGCCGCGCGCAGGGTGTCCGGCGGGGCGGTGTCGCAGCCGTTGTCGGTCGGGCGAAGGGCGATCACGCCCAGGCGTGGACCCGGGCAGGCGAAGGCGGCGCCGGCGGCGCCGATCATGCGGCCCTGGTCGTCCTTGGCCAGTTCCGTCAGGGCCAGGAACATGTAGCCGTCCTTGGCGCTGCCGACCTGGGCGATCACCGGGTCGCCGGCGGCCAGGGTGTACTGGGCGCGATAGCTCTCGGTGGTCATGGTCCGGGCGCGGTCGCCGCGCGAGCGCACGATCATCGCCGTGCCGTGGCTGATCCAGAACGGCGAGGCGCACTTGGGCCAGGCCTGGAAGTTGGTGGCGCTGGGCTTCGGGCAACCGGGGTCGAGGATCGCCCACAGGCCTTCCGCGGGGTTGGGCGCGGGCTGGACCGGCGCCGCGCGAACGGCCGCGACCGCGGACTCCGAATGCCTGTGCAAGAAAGCAAGCCGCGACTTCACCGCGCTGCAGGCGGTGAGACCCAGGGCCAAGGCAAGGATCAGGATTCGCCGCGTCAACTGCCAGTCCCCTCCAGCACCAACAATATATCGCGTGTCAGGCGAATTTGCAGCCCCAAATCGTGGTGAACAGCCCAGTTCGGGCGGCGTGCGGCAACTCGTCCGCCGGCCGCGATGGCGCCGTTTTGATTGCGCGATGCTCTGGCGGGCTGGCCCCGCTTTCGCCGCCTGTTAAGCAATATCGACCATAGAGGTCAGTCCAGGAGCCGTTCGATGCCCATGCCCGCCGCCCAACTCGAGGCCGAACTGCGCGAAGCCTTCCCCGACGCCGAGATCGCCATCGAGGATCTGGCGGGGGACGGCGACCACTACAAGGCGCGGATCGTCTCGCCGGCCTTCCGCGGCCTGACCCGCGTGCGCCAGCACCAGCTCGTCTACGCCGCCCTCAAGGGCAAGGTCGGCGGCGAGTTGCACGCCTTGGCGCTCGAAACCGCGGCGACGCCAGGCGGCTGAATGCGCTACCGACCCCTCGGCAAGGCCGGCATGGCCGTCTCGGCCCTGACCCTTCGGCTGAAGGGCGACATCTGCCGCGGCGATCCGGACGCCTGGGTCGGCGTCGTGCACGGGGCGATGGAGCAGGGCGTCAACAGCTTCGAGGTGAGCCGTCCGACCCCCGCCCTGATCGAGGGCCTTGGGGCCGCCGCCCAGGCCGTGGAGCGGCGCCTGTTCTTCGTCTCGCTGCGGCTGGCCTCCGAGCAGGGCCCCGACGCCATCTTCGCCGAGGCCGAGCGCATGCTGGCGGGAACCGGGCTCGGCTTCCTCGACCTCGTCGTGGCCGACGCCGACCACGACCTGCACAACGACGCCGTGTGGATGCTCGAGGACCTGCGCGCCACCGGCAAGACCAAGCGCATCGGCGTCGCCGGCCAGACCGACAAGGTCGACCAGCACCTGAACGGGACGTTCGACGTGCTGCTGGCGCCTTTCAACATTCTCTCCGGCTGGCGCGAGCGGCTGCGCGTGCGCAATGCGGTCGAGCGCTCGATGTCGGTGATCGGCGACAACTACTTTCCCGACGACGCCCGCACCCTGGCCGAACCGCAGCCGGTGAAGCGCCGCTGGTTCTCCAAGCCGGCCTATCCGCTGGCGGGCCTCGGGGCCTACAACTTCCTGCACACCACCCACGCCTGGAACCCCGAGGAGATCTGCCTGGGGTTCGCCCTGACCGAGCCGGCCCTGGCCTCGGTGGCGATCGACTTCGACGGCATGAAGCACCTGGAGGCCCTGGCCGCCGTCACCGAGCGCGACCTGCCCGCCGCGGTCGCCGCCCAGATCGAGATGGCCAGGTTCTCGGCCGAGCGCGCCAGCGGGACGGAGCGACGTCGCAGCGCTTGACCCGGACCCCGCGCCTCCCTAGCTCTTGGCCAACCGCGGCCGACCGGTCTCCGGTCCCGATGTCTTCTTAAGTGAAAGGGGCTTGCCGTGAGCGAAGCCGCCACCGCCGATCCGATCCACGACTTCATCGCCAAGACCATCGCCGACCATGGCGTGGTGGTGTTCATGAAGGGCGTGCCCGATCAGCCGCGCTGCGGCTTCTCCTCGATCGTGGTGCAGATCCTCGACCACCTGGGCGCCGATTTCGTCGGCGTCGACGTGCTGCAGAGCGACGACCTGCGCCAGGGCATCAAGAGCTTCTCCGACTGGCCGACGATCCCGCAGCTCTACGTCAAGGGCGAGTTCGTGGGCGGCGCCGACATCGTGCGCGAGATGTTCCAGTCGGGCGAACTGAAGACCTTCCTCGCCGACCAGGGCGTCCTGGCCGCTTGATCCCGGCTGTCGAGCCGCCGCCCGGGCGGCAGGTCTTCACCCGCCCGTTCGAGCCGGCCGACGCCGACATCGACGAGAACGGCCACGTCAACAACGTGGTCTACCTGCGCTGGGCGCAGGAGATGGCGATCGGCCACTGGGAGAGCCGCGTCCCCGCCGAGGAACAGGCGAAGTGGTTCTGGATCGTGCTGCGGCACGAGGTCGACTACCGCCGCCCCCTGATGCCCGGCGAGACCGCCCAGGCCCGTACCTGGGTCTCCGACACCACCCAGGGCGCCAAGTTCGACCGCTTCGTGCGCATCGACGGCCCGGACGGCGCCATGTGCGCCCAGGCCCGCACCGTCTGGTGCCTGATGGACCGCGCCACCAACCGCCCCGCCCGCGTCCCCCGCTGGATGGTCGACCTGTTCCTTTGAGGCTCGCGCCAGTGCTGGACCGCCATCGACGTCGTCGAGGCCCTGAATCGGGTCCACGAACCACACGAACGAGGCGGGCTCCACGCAGACGTCCGGATGTCAAACTGCGCCGAAGGCGCGTTCGTGAAGTTCGTGTGGTTCGTGGACAATTTTTAGGGCTATCGAGCGCCTAGGTCTCGGTCGCCGGGGCGCGGAAGGCCCAGTGCTTGGACATCAGGAACGAGGACACGGCGGCGAGGCCCAGGGCCGGGATGAGCGCCAGCCACAGGGGCCAGCCGGCCAGCTTCACGGTGGCGAACACCACGCTCTGGTTGATGGCGAAGCCGCTGAGCGACACGGCGATGAAGCGCACGAACTGCTCGGCGTTGCGCGCCGGGCGGCCGAAGGTGATCAGCGCATTGCCGAAGTACGAGATCGCCACCGCCGTCAGGTAGGCGATCAGGTTCGCGGTCAGGGGCGCGACGCCGGCCAGATGGTGCGCCGCCAGGGCCACGGCCGCGTGCGTCGCCGTGGCGGCCCCGCCGACCGCACCGAACGACAGCACCTGGCGCGCCAGCTGGCTGCGGCTCACGCCGGGCGCTCGGCGATCACCAGGATCGAGACCCCGAACGGGAAGCCGCCGCGGCGCAGCCAGAAGCGCTCGAGGCCGAACAGCCCCTTCAGCACGCCGTTCACAGCGCCGGCGGGCATACGGTCCTCGTCCGCGCCGCCCCGCCGCAGCAGGCTCTTGACGATCCGCACCGCCGCGATCGGCGCGAACAGCAGGGTGTTGAAGTAGCTGGCCTTGCGCACCTTCAGGCCCGCCTTCTCGAACAGCGCCCGGAACTCGCCCAGGCGATAGCGGCGCTTGTGGTGATGCAGGTCGTCATGGCGGCTCCACATCCAGCCATAAGCCGGAACGGTGGTCACCAGGAAGCCCCCCGGCTTCAGCATCCGCGCCATGGCGCCGATGGCCTCGCCGTCCCTGTCCACGTGCTCGATCACGTCGAGAGCCGCAACCATGTCGAAGCGCCTGCGTCCCAGTCCGATGCCGTCCGGAAGGCCGCCCGCCACGATCGGCGCGCCGCCCTTCTCGGCCGCATAAGCCCTGGCTTCGTCGTCCGGTTCCAGGCCGGTGACCGCGCCGAAGCGCGACAGCATCTTCAGGTTGCCGCCCGTGCCGCAGCCCACCTCCAGCACCTTGGCGCGGTCGCAGAGGCCCAGGCGGCCGATCTGGTCGGACAGGATCGCGCGGCGGGCGGAGAACCACCAGTGGCTCTCCTCCAGGTCGCGCATGCGCTCGTAGACCTGCCGGTCCATCAGTCGTCCACCCCGATGCGCCGGCTGACGACGTAGATCGGGCGCCCCTTCGACTCCTGGTAGAGGCGCCCGACGTATTCGCCGAGCACGCCGAACGCGATCATCTGCACGGCGAAGCCCAGCAGGATTGCGACCATGAGGGAAGCGTAGCCGGGCACATCGCGACCCACGATGAGCACCCTGACCACGATCGTCGCGGCCGCGATCACCGCCACGGCCGCTGCGATGAGGCCGAGACCGGTCCAGACGCGCAGCGGCACGGTGCTGAACGAGGTGATGCCGTCGACAGCGAAGCGGAACAGCTTCAGGAAGCCGAACGAGCTCTCGCCGGCCGCGCGCGGTGGGCGCACATAGGGTACGCCGACCTGTCGGAAGCCCACCCAGGCGAACAGGCCCTTCATGAACCGGTTGCGCTCGGGCAGGGCCTTCACCGCCTCGACCACGCGGCGGTCCATCAGGCGGAAATCGCCGGCGCTGGCGGGAATGGAGAGGTCCGAGACGCTGTTGAAGACGCCGTAGAAGAGGTTGGCCGTGACCCGCTTCAGGAAGCTGTCGCTGCTGCGGTCCGACCGGACGCCGTAGATCACGTCGTAGCCGGCCTCCCACAGGCGCACGAATTCGGCGATCAGCTCGGGCGGGTCCTGCAGGTCGGCGTCGATCGGCACGACCATGTCGCCGCGCGCGGCGTCGAGGCCGGCAGTGAGCGCGGCTTCCTTGCCGAAGTTGCGGGCCAGCGCGATCACCTTCACGCGCGGGTCGCGCGCGGCGCGATGGGCCAGAAGGCTCAAGGTGTCGTCGCGGCTGCCGTCGTCGACGCAGACGATCTCGGCGGCGACGCCGATCCCGGCCAGGGTCTCGTCCATGCGCGCGAAGAAGGCGTCCAGCACCGGCGCCTCGTTGTGCATCGGCGCGACGATCGAGATCAGGGCGTTCGCGCGGCTCCGCTCTGGGGGTTCGGCGCTGGCGATGGAGGTCTGCACGTGGGTCTCGAGGGCCTTCGGCCTTGTCGCCGTCGCCCCCGACGCTAGCCCCTGCAGGGTAAACAAATCGGCGCCCCCACGGGTCTGCCCAGCCCCGCCAAGACTTTCTTAGCCACGCC
>DASZQQ010000284.1:0-7057 GCA_035549595.1 Caulobacteraceae bacterium | reverse complement strand
GCCAACATCGACGTCACCGTCGTGGTCGACGGCTGGCACGGCGACACCAGCCGTATGTACGGCGTCGGCGAGGTCGCGCCGCGGGCGCGGCGGCTGGTCGACATCACCTACGAGGCCCTGGCGCGGGGCCTGGCCCTGGTGAAGCCGGGCGCGCGGCTCGGCGACATCGGCCACGCCATCCAGAGCTATGTCGAGAGCATGCGCTGCAGCGTCGTGCGCGACTTCTGCGGCCACGGCGTCGGCAAGGTGTTCCACGACTCGCCGAACATCCTGCACTTCGGCCATCCGGGCACCGGCGAGGTGCTGAAGCCGGGCATGTTCTTCACCGTCGAGCCGATGGTGAACCTGGGCAAGCACCAGGTGAAGCTGCTGAACGACGGCTGGACGGCGGTGACGCGCGACAAGTCGCTGTCGGCCCAGTGCGAGCATTCGATCGGCGTCACCGAGACCGGCTGCGAGATCTTCACCGCCTCCCCGGCCGACCTCTTCAAGCCGCCGATCGCGGGGGGCTGATTCGGCGAACGCCGCTGAGGCGGCGATCTGACGATTTCACCACGAAGGACACGAAGACCACGAAGGACACGAAGTTCTGGTGAGTGTCCGGCGAGCCGTGCCCCGTTGCAGCGACTTCGTGGTCTTCGTGTCCTTCGTGGTCCCATAGCGCGCTCGCCGCATTCCCACCCCTTGCCAAGAAGGAACAATTGAAGAACTATCGCAACCATGGCGCGTGGGACGCAAGGGGCCGTGGAGGAGCTGGCGCTGGGGTGGCCGACCACGGCCCCCGCCAAGGCGCCGGCCTCGCCGCACGCCGGCCACCGCGAGAGGCTGCGGGAGCGGGCGCAGAAGGGCGGTCTTAGCGCCCTGCCCGACTACGAGGTGCTGGAGCTGATCCTGGCGCGCAGCCTGCCGCGCGGGGACGTCAAGCCGCTGGCCAAGGCGCTGCTGGCCAGGTTCGGGGGCCTGGCGGCGGTGTTCGGCGCAGGCGCGGCGGAACTCACGAGCGTCAAGGGCGTCGGTCCCTCGCTGGCGCTCGACCTGAAGCTGCTGCACGAGGCGACCTTGCGCATCGGCCACGGCAAGGTGGCCAAGCGCACCGTGATCTCGTCGTGGAGCGCGCTCCTGGCCTACGTGAAGGTCGCCCTTGCGCACGAGCCGCGCGAGCAGTTCCGGGTGCTGTTCCTCGACAAGAAGAACGCCCTCATCGCCGACGAGGTGATGGGCCGCGGAACGGTGGATCACGCCCCGGTCTATCCCCGCGAGGTGGTGCGCCGGGCCCTGGAGCTCTCGGCCAGCGCGGTGATCCTGGTGCACAACCATCCCTCGGGCGACCCCACCCCGTCGCAGGCGGACATCGACATGACCCGACAGGTCGTGGACGCGGGCCGGACGCTTCGCATCGCCGTCCACGATCACCTGGTCGTGGGCCGCGACGGCGTCGCGAGCTTCAAGGCCCTCGGACTGTTCTGAACCCGGCCGAAGCGCGGCTCCGGCGAGATCCGGAACGACCATCGCCAGGGAACCTTGTTCGCCCGCGCGCAAACTGCCCGCAAGTCGTTTCCGCGATGCGAGCGCTTCTGGCCGTCGCGAAAACATGACTCGCCAAGTCAAGGATTAGCGCGCCTACTGAATTCGCCAGAAAATTGGCTGAGGACAGGAGCGCCTCACATGACTCCCGCCGAACTGAAGAAGGCCAACCTCGATCATTTCAAGCGGCTTCTGGGCCGCACGTCCGATCCGGCGGAACGTCTGCGGATCGAAGGCTTGCTGGCTGAAGAGCGGCTCAAGTCCAACAGCGCCTATCCGACCGGCGACGGCGGGAAAGGCGTCTGACCGCCCGGCAGGCTCTCGCCTGGGCCGCGTCGGCGCGCATGGGCCCGGTTGGCGCGTCAGCGCGCTTCCTTCAATGCAGCGGGTCGTGGCCTGTGCCGCTTTTTCGGTCCACGAACCACACGAACCACACGAACATCTTCATGGAGCCGCCGGCGCCGGGGGACACCCGCAGACCGTTCGTGTGGTTCGTGTGGTTCGTGGACAAAATGGACAGCTTCGCCGCCCCTCGCGCGCCCGAAGAACTCACGCCAGAGCGTCGGCTTCCCAGGCCTTGAACTCGGGGGTTTCCAGCAGGCGTTCGCAGTAGGCGCCGGCGGGGCCGGTGTCGCCGTAGTCGGTCAGGCTGACGCCGTAGCTGCGGAAGCGGGTGGCGACCGGGGTGTAGAAGGCGTCGGCGATCGACCAGTCGCGGCCCAGCAGGAACGGGCCGCCGAACCGGGCCAGGAGGTCGTTCCAGAGGACGACGATCCGGCGGATGTCCTGGTGGGTCAGCTCGGAGAGGTCGGCGTTGGTCTTCAGCGACAGGTCCATCGGACACTCGCCGCGCAGCGAGGCGAAGCCGGAGTGCATCTCGGCCACCGCCGAGCGGCCGTAGGCGCGGGCGGTGGCGTCCTTCGGCCAGAGCCCGGGGAAGCGCTCGGCCAGGTATTCGCAGATGGCCAGGCTGTCCCACACGACGACGTCGCCGTCCTTCAGCACCGGGACCTTGCGGCTGGGCGAGCCGGCCGCGGCCGCGGCGTCGCCGGTGTTCTCCTGGCGAAGGCGCACCAGCGTCTCGGTGAACGGCGCGCCGGTGTGCTTGAGCGCCAGCCACGGCCGCAACGACCAGGTCGACCACAGCTTGTCGCCGATGATCAGCTCCATTCCGTACCTCCAGATAACCCAGATCACGCAGCCGCTATTGGCCGAAGCGCGAAACCCCGATCTAGACTTTATTGCAACGACGACAAACGGGCCGCAGCCGAAGGCCCGACCGGGAGACGCCTGATGAAGAACGCCCGCGCCGCGGCGGCGGTTCGCGCCGGAGGCCGCGATGGCCACGGCTGAAGACACTCTGGACCGCCCGGCGCCGAGCACGGACGTCTCCGCGACCGGCTCGCCGCTCTACCGGCGCTATGTGCTCTGGCTCCTCCTGCTGGTCTATGTGGTCAACTTCCTCGACCGGCAGGTGATCAACATCCTGGCCGAGCCGATCAAGAACGACCTGCACCTGCTGGACTGGCAGGTGGGCCTGCTGTCGGGCGCCGCGTTCGGCCTGGTCTACAGCCTGCTCGGGTTTCCGCTGGCGCGGGCCGCGGACCGCTACAACCGCTCCTGGATCATCGCCGGGTGCCTGGCCGCCTGGAGCGCCTTCACCGGCGTCTGCGGCCTGGCCCAGAGCTTCCTGCAGCTGGTGCTGGCCAGAGCCGGCGTCGGGATCGGCGAGGCCGGCTGCACGCCCACCTCGCACGCCCTGATCGCCGACTATACGCCGAAGGAGAAGCGCGCCTCGGCCCTGGCGTTCTTCTCCATGGGCACGCCGATCGGCGCCGTGCTGGGCACGATCGTGGGCGGGGTGCTGCAAGACGCCTTCAACTGGCGCGTCGCCTTCCTGGTCGCCGCGACGCCGGGCCTCGTCCTGGCCCTCGTCTGCCTCGTGACGCTGAAGGAGCCGCGCCGGCACGTGGCCGCCGCGGCCCAGCGCGTGGCCGCCGCCTCGTCGAGCTTCGCCGAGACCTTCGCCTACCTGCGGCGCAAGAAGGCGTTCTGGTTCCTGGCCTTCGCCGCCGGCATCCGCGCCTTCCTGGGCTACGGCCACGCCCCGTTCACCGCCTCGTTCCTGCTGCGCGTGCACGGCCACGAACTGACCGCCATCGCCGCTGGCTTCGGCATGAAGCCGTACACCTTCCTCGGCCTGGTGCTGGGCACGATGGGGGGCCTGGCCGGCGTGTTCTCGTCCTGGCTCGGCGGCTTCATCGCCGACCGCTGGGGCGCGAAGGACCTGCGCGTCTACGGCAGCGTGCCGGCGATCTCGGTGCTGCTGTCGACGCCCTTCAGCCTCATCATCTACACCACCGGCTCGACCTGGGCGGCGCTGCTGCTGGGCCTGGTCCCCGCGATCATGGGCGGGATCTGGTACGGGCCGGTCTACTCCTCGGCCCAGGGCATGGTGCCCCAGCACATGCGCGCGACCAGCGCCTCGATCATGCTGTTCGTGATCAACTTCCTGGGGCTGGTGCTGGGCGCGGTCTGCGTCGGCCTGATCAGCGACGTCTTCAACAAGGGCCTGGGCATGGGCCCGGCCGAGGGCGTGCGCTGGGCCCTGGTCTGGACCTCCGTCGGCGGCCTCGTCTCGGTGCTGCTGTTCTGGATGGCGCGCCGCAACATCCGCGACGAGATGGAAAGCTGACGGGGTGGCCTTCCCCACAGGCGCCCGGATAAGGTCGGGCCAAAGACAACGACACCAAGTGCGTAAGGGGGAAGGCGTTCCATGACCGACGCGACGGCGCCGCCGGGCCTTGCGGCCGCACGCCAGCCGCTGTTCAGCGAGGGCTACAAGCGCGGGGTCCTGACGATCCTGACGCTGGTCTACACGCTCAACTTCATCGACCGGACCATCCTCGGCACCATCGGCCAGCCGGTGAAGGAGAGCCTGGGGATCACCGACAACCAGCTGGGCCTGCTGACCGGCCTGGCGTTCGCCATCCTCTACACCGCGCTCGGCGTGCCGATCGCGCGCCTGGCCGAGCGGTTCAGCCGGGTGAACATCATGGCCGTGTGCGTGACCATCTGGTCGGCGTTCACGGCGCTCTGCGGCCTGGCCCCCAACTTCGCCACCCTGATGGCCTTCCGCGTCGGCGTCGGCGTCGGCGAGGCCGGCTGCTCGCCGCCCGCCCACTCGCTGATCTCGGACTACTTCGAGCCGAAGAAGCGCGCCTCGGCGCTGTCGGTCTACGCCTTCGGCATCCCGCTGGGGTCGATGTTCGGGGCGATCTTCGGCGGCCTGATCGCCCAGTACCTGAACTGGCGCCTGGCGTTCTTCATCGTCGGCGTGCCGGGCGTGCTGGTGGCCCTGGCGCTCAAGGCCTTCGTCAAGGAGCCGCCGCGCGGCCACGCCGACATCGAGGCCCATCCGGCCACGTCCGAGGACGTCACGCCTGAGGAGGTCCCCGCGGCCGCCAGGATGAGCTTCGGCCAGGAGATGGCGCACGAGGCGCGCGAGCTGCTGCACGTGGGCCGCACCCTGTTCGGCACCTGGGGCTTCCTGAACATGATCCTCGGGATCACCCTGTGCTCGTTCGCCGGCTACGGCATCGGCCAGTTCTCGTCGCCCTACTTCATCCGCACCTTCGGCCTGGGCCTGGCGGTCGTCGGCGTCGTGTTCGGCCTGATCGGCGGCGCCTCGACGGGCCTCGGCACCCTGGTCGGCGGCTTCGTCACCGACTGGGCCAACCGCCGCAGCCCCGCCTGGTACGGCCTCGTCCCCGGCATCGGCCTCGCCATCGCCGTGCCGCTCTACGCCGTGGTCTACACCCGCGCCGACTGGCGCGTGGCCGGGGCGCTGTCGCTGATCCCCGGCGTCTTCCACTACTTCTACCTCGGCCCGACGTTCGGGGTGATCCAGAACGCGGTCGAGGTGCGCCGGCGCGCCACCGCCACCGCCCTCACCTTCTTCTTCCTGAACCTGATCGCGCTCGGCGGCGGCCCACCCTTCGTCGGCTGGCTGATCGACCAGTTCGCCCAGTACGGCTTCGCCCACCCGGGGCCGCACGGCCTCGTCCAGGGGCTGAAGGACATGACCTTCCACGGCGGCGCCGACGGCTCGTCGTTCCGCGACCTGTGCCCCGGCGGCCTGCCGAAGAAGGGCGCCGATCCGGCCCTGACCGCCGCCTGCAAGCCGGTGCTCGCCCAGGCCACGCGCGAGGGCATCCTCGTCAGCCTCGGCTTCCACGCCTGGGCGGCCGTCCACTACGGACTGGCGGCCCTTACCCTGCCCCGCGACCTGAAGCGCGCCGCCGAGCGCATGGCCGCGTCCCGCGCCTGACCCCTTGCATGGAGCTCCGATGACCGACCGCACGGCCAGCGCCGCCGACTTCCAGGGCTTCGGGACCTCGGCCTACCGGTCGTACGTCCTGGCGGTCCTGTTCATCGTCTACACCTTCAACTTCATCGACCGCACGGTGCTGACCATCGTGCAGGAGCCGATCCGGCACGAGTTCGGCCTTTCCGACACCCAGCTGGGGCTCCTGGGCGGGCCGACCTTCGCCTTCTTCTACACCTTCCTCGGCATCCCGATCGCCCGCTTCGCCGAGCGGCGGAACCGGATGACGATCCTCAGCGTGTGCCTGGCGCTCTGGAGCGGCATGACCGCCCTCTGCGGCGCGGCGTCCAGCTTCACCATGCTGCTCCTGGCCCGCGTCGGCGTGGGCGTCGGCGAGGCCGGCTGCACGCCGACCGCCAACTCGGTGATCGGCGACTACTTCGCGCCCGAGAAGCGCTCGACCGCCGTGGCGATCTATTCGATGGGCGTGCCGATCGGGGCGTCGATCGCGGCCATCGGCGGCGGCTTCCTGGCCGAGCACCTGAACTGGCGCGAATCGTTCCTGGTCCTGGGCCTGCCGGGCCTGGCGCTGGCGATCCTCGCCAAGCTGACCGTGCGCGAGCCGCCGCGCTCGACGCCGGACACCGAGGCCACCGGGGTGCTGGAAGCGTTCGGCGCCCTGGCGCGCAAGCCGACCTTCTGGAACATCGCCCTCGGCGGCGCCATGGCCTCGTTCACCGGCTACGGCGTCGGCCAGTTCACCAACTCGTTCTTCATCCGCAGCCACCACCTGTCGATCCTGGACGCCTCGCTGATCAGCGGCGTGCTGGTGGGCATCTTCGGCGGCGGCGGCACCTTCCTGGCCGGCTGGATGTCGGACAAGGTGGTGGGGCGGCACCCGAACGCGCTGGCCTGGTTCCCGGGCCTGACCCTGCTGATCTCGATCCCGCTCAGCATCGGCGGCTACCTGGCGCATAGCCTCCTCCTGGCCGTACCGCTGCTCGCGCTGGCGACCCTGTTCCAGTACCCCTACGTCAGCGCCATCTATGCGGCGACCCAGGCCGTGGTGCATCCGAGGATGCGCGCGACCGCGGTGGCGGTCCTGCTGTTCATCGTCAACATCATCGGCCTCGGCGCCGGACCGCCGGCGATCGGCGCGCTCAGCGACTTCCTCGCGGGCCACCACCTGGCGGCCGCCGGGCTCTC
>DASZQQ010000283.1:0-35978 GCA_035549595.1 Caulobacteraceae bacterium | reverse complement strand
GCGCGGCCCAAGGTCTCGGACGTCACCGGTCCGACGTGTTCGGCCATGTGCAGAAGCACATGCAGCACGCCCGAAAGCCGACCGTCTCTGATCATGTAACATCAAATGATACGTTATCAGCCGAGCGTCAAGTCCGCGCCTGTGAACGACCTCCTCTGCCATCGTGGCCTCGGACCGGACTGGCCCGACAGGGGCTTCCTGCCGTCGCCAGCGGCCAACGAGGCCTTGGCCTGCGTCGACGCGGGACGGTCCAGGGGCAAGGTCGTGGTCAAGGTGAAGTGAAGCGAGGGGCGCAGCGCGCCCTGTCGACGTGCGTCTATCAGCATGATAAGCATCATCCAGAAGCCCCGCCGACGGACCCGGAGGATCGCGATGGACGCGCCCGTGACGCACAAGACCGCCTGCATCCTCTGCTACGTGAACTGCGGGATCGAGGTGGAGACGGTCGGGCGCGAGATCACGCGTGTCCGCGGGGACCGGGATAACCCCAAGTCGAAGGGCTACATCTGCCAGAAGGCCGGCCGGGTTCCGTTCTACAACAACAACCTCGGCCACCGGATCACGAGCCCGCTGCGGCGGCGGCCCGACGGCGGCTTCGACGAGATCGACTGGGACACCGCCATCGCGGAGATCGCCGCCAAGCTGAACGCGATCCGCGCCGAGCACGGCGGCTATGCTTTCGGGTTCTACGGCGGCGGCGGCCAGGGCAACACCATGACCGGGCCCTACGGCCTGTCGGTCATGCGCGCCATGGGCGGGTCGCTGCACTTCAACGCCCTGTCGCAGGAGAAGACCGGCGACTACTGGGTGAACGGCAGGCTGTTCGGTAGCCAGAACTGCCATACCGCCGAGGACGTGGACAACACGGCGCTGCTGGTGGTCCTGGGCTGCAATCCCTGGATGGCCAACGGGTTCGCCCGCGCGCGCGATGCGGTCAAGGCGATCCGCAAGGACCCCGGCCGGCGCCTGCTGGTGATCGATCCGCGCCGCACCGAGGTCGCCGAGGACGCCGACCTGCACCTACGCCTGCGGCCCGGGACCGACGCCTACCTGCTGGGCGCCATCCTGTCGCTGATCGTCCGCCGCGGCGGCGAGGCGCGGGACTTCCTGGCCGCGCACACCGTGGGCTTCGTAGAGGTTCGCGACGCCTTGCTCGAGATTCCGGTGGACGACTGGATCCGCGCCGCGGACGTGCCGCGCGCGGACGTCGAGGCGGCGGTCGACATGATCCTGGCTGCGCCCTCGATGACGGTGCGCGTGGACGTCGGGCTGCAGCAGGCGCGCAACTCCACGCTCAACTCCTATCTCGAAAAGCTGCTCTTCCTGCTGACGGGCAATTTCGCCAAGCCGGGCGGCAACGGGCTGCACACTTGGCTCGCACCCATGTGGGGTCACTCCCGGCCGGACGACCGGGACCCGGTCACCGGCCAGCCGAAGATCGCGGGCCTGACCCCGCCGAACGACCTTCCGGCGCACGTCCTGACCGACCACCCGGAACGGATGCGCGCGCTGTTCGTCGACTCCGGCAATCCCGCCAACACCGTGACCAACACGGCCCTCGTGGAACAGGCGCTCGACGCGCTGGAGCTGGTGGTCACCGTCGACGTCGCCATGACAGAGACGGCGCGCCATTCGCACTACGTCCTGCCGGCGGCCAACCAGTTCGAGAAGTGGGAGAACACGCTCTTCAACCTCGAGTATCCGCACAACTACTTCCACCTGCGCCCGCCGCTGTTCGAGCCGCTGCCGGGCACGCTGCCCGAGCCCGAGATCTACACCCGGCTTCTCAGGGCCATGGGCGACCTGCCGGACGAGGCGAGTCTCGCCGAACTGCGGCGGTTGGCGGGCGAGGACCGGCCGGCATTCGCCTTGGCGTTCCGCGAACTGCTCAAGAGCGACCCCCGGTATTCCTCCGCCGCGCCCAGCATCCTCTACGAGACCCTGGGGCGGACGCTGCCCGGCGGCGCCGCGGCGGCGGCCGTCTGGTGGACGGCGGCGCACCGGTGCGCCTCCGAGCTCGGCGACGCCGTGCGGCGCGCGGGCATCCCCGGCGAGGGGTTCGAGCTGGGCGAGAACCTGTTCGCCGCCATCCTCGCCAGCCCGTCGGGCCTCGCCTTCACGCACGTGGAATACGACGAGACCTGGCAGCTCCTGCGGCATGCGGACAAGAAGGTGCGCCTCGCCGTGCCGGAACTGCTGGAGTGGCTGGGCCGCCTGGACCCCGCCGCCGCCGAGCCCGATCCGGACTACCCGCTGATGCTGATCGGCGGCCAGCGGCGGCACTACAACGCCAACCAGATCATCCGCGACCCGCGCTGGCGCAAGAACGATCCCGGCGGCGCGCTGCACCTGCATCCCGAGGACCTTGCGGCCGCCGGCGCCGGAGAAGGGGACTGGATGGCGGTGGTCACGCGCATCGGCCGCATCGTGGCGCGGGTGGAGGCCGATCCGAACCTGCGCGTGGGCCAGGCCTCGCTGCCGCACGGCTACGGCCAGATCTACGACACGGCGGAGGGCCAGGTGACCGTGGGGCCGCGCCTCAACCTGATCACGGACTGCGACGACTGCGACCCCATCGCCCGCACGCCCTACCACAAGAACGTGGCCATTCGCGTCGAGCCGGCGACGCCCGACGAGCTTCGGGCGATGGAGGAGCAGGAAGCGCGCCTGCCCCTGATCGCGTGACATCGAGGCCGGGCGCGTGAGGGCCATCCCTCACGCGCAGACCGAATTCCGCCCGCCGCGCGACGCCGACGAAACGACGCGTTCGTCCCCCTCGTCCCCCTCATCCCCCTCGACAAGGAAGACATCGCATGAACCAGCGTCTGGAGTTCTTCTTCGACTACCGAAGCCCGTACAGCTACCTGGCGCACAGCCAGCTGGGCGGCCTGGACGCGGAGGTGGTCTACCGCCCCTTCGAGATCCTCGGGTTGATGGACAAGGTGGGCAATGTGCCCACCAGCATCATCTGCAAGCCCAAGAACCGCTACCTGGGCGCGGACCTGCAGCGCTGGGTTCAGGCCTACGGCGTACCGTTCCAGCGGCATCCGCAGATGATGCAGATCGATGCGAGGCGTCTGCTGCGCGCGACGCTGGCGGCCGACGAGATGGGCCGCGCGGCCCCGGCGGTCGCGGCGATCTTCGCGGCGTTCTGGGGAACCGGCGCGCCGCTGACGAGCCCCGCCGAGGTGGTCGCCGTGCTGAACGGCGCCGGCGTCGAGCGGCCCGACCTCGCCGCGTGGATCGACGATCCGTCGCTCGACGCGGCGCTCGACCGGGCGACGGAAGCGGCCGCGGAGCGGGGCGTCTTCGGCGCGCCCACCATCCTGATCGGAGAGGACATGTATTTCGGAAACGACCGGCTGCACTTCGTGCGTGAACGCCTCGCGCGCCAGGCGGTGGCGTGATGGCTTCGACCGCCAAGCCACTCGCCCTCGTCACCGGGGTGGGCCCCGGCACGGGGGCCGCCGTCGCCCGCCGCTTCGCCGAGGGCGGCTACCGCGTCGCCATGCTCGCGCGGGACGCCGACCGTCTGGCCGCCCTGGAGGCGGAGATTCCGGACTCGATCGCCTGCCCCTGCGACGTGACCGACGTGGCCGCGCTGAGAGCCGTCCTGGCCCGGGTCGGGGCGCCGACGGTGGTTGTGCACAACGCCGTCGGCGGCGCCTTCGGGACCTTCCTGGACATCGATCCGACGGTTCTGCAGCGGAACTTCGAGATCAACGCCATGGCCCTGCTGCACCTGGCGCAGCTGACCGCGCCGGCCATGCTGGCGGTGGGGGAGGGGGCGTTGATCGTCACCGGCAACACCTCCGCCCAACGCGGCCGCGCGGCCTTCGCCGGTTTTGCGCCGACCAAGGCCGCGCAACGGATCCTGGCCGAGTCCTTGGCCCGCGACCTGGGGCCCAAGGGCGTCCACGTAGCCTATCTGATCATCGACGCGGTGATCGACGTACCCTGGCAGCGGGCGCGCACGCCCGACAAGCCGGACGACTTCTACATCTCGCCCGCCTCCATCGCCGCGGAGGTCTTCCACCTGGCCCACCAGCCGCGGGACGCATGGTCCTTCCTGGCGGAAGTGCGGCCGTTCCACGAGCCCTGGTAGCGCCCGGGCGCGGCCGGTCCCGTCAGGGGGCCGGCCGCTGAGTCCCGCAGCGGCCCGACCTAGGTTTCGCTGCGGGCCGAAGCTTCGAGGTCCAGGATCGCCTGGCGCACCGTCCGCAGGATCTCGTCGGACCGTGGGGTTCCGCGGAACACCCGCGACAGGTTGATGGCGCCCACCATCGCGCACCAGGCCGTCACCGCCGCCGCGTCCGCCTTGGCCCCGCCGCCCATCGCCCTGGCCATGTCCGCGAAGCTGTTTTCCAGGCGCTGCGCCATCTGCGCGCGGATCTCGTCGTTCTCGGCGCGGCCGACGTCACCGCACAGCGCGGCGATCGCGCAGCCGTCGCGGCTGTCGTCCCGGTGCGCCGGGCTCAGGTAGCTGTTGACGATGGACTTGACCGTGCGCTCCGGCTTGGCGCCGACAGCCGCCAGGAAGTTGGCGTCGCCGCGGTCGAGCGCCCGCTCCAGCGCCGCCGCGATCAGGTCCGCGCGCGAGCCGAAATGGCCATAGAAGCCCCCATGGGTCAGGTTCGCCGCCTTCATGATCTCGGCGATGCTGATGCTGTCCAGCCCGCCCTGGCGGATCTGCCGCGCAGCAACTTCGAGGATGCGCTCGCGGCTCTCCGCCTTTTCCGCCTGTGAATGGCCCAACCGATCGGCTCCAACTCTCGCTTGACCATCTGCATGATGGTCGTCATGTTGACGTCTGTGCATGAGAGATAACATGCAGAACCATCAGAGGACAGCCGCGCGTCCGCCTCGCCCCGCCAAGGGCGATCAGCGCCGGGCGAGAAGAGGCCAGGAGAGACGCTGGATGAGTGAAGCCGCCGTGCAGGTCGGGTGCGTCCGTTCGGAGCGGCGCGGCCACATCCTGAAGATCGTGATCGACAATCCGGCGAAGATGAACGCCTTCAGCCCGCAGATGATGGAGGAGCTGTCGGCCGCCTTCACGGAACTCGACCGCGACCCGGACCTGTGGGTCGGCGTCCTCTGCGCCGAAGGCAAGCATTTCACCGCTGGCCTCGACATGCCCAAGTTCTTCGGCCCGACGGCGGTGAAGGTCGATCGGCCGGCCGGGAACATCGATCCGTTCGGCCTGCAGAACCGCTGCCGCAAGCCGATCGTCACCGCCATCCAGGGCGTGTGCTTCACGGTCGGTATCGAGATCATGCTGGCCGGAGACATCGTGGTCGCGGCCGACGACGCCCGGCTGTGCCAGATGGAGTCCAAGCGCGGGATCGCCCCGCTGGGGGGCGCCCACTTCCGCTTCCTGTCCCGCACCGGCTGGGGCAACGCCATGTACCACCTGCTGCTCTGCGACGAGTTCACGGCCGCCGAAGCCTGGCGCGTTGGCTTCGTGCAGGAGGTCGTGCCGGTCGGCCAGCAGGTCGATCGCGCGATGGAGCTGGCCGAGATCATCGCGAAGAACGCGCCGCTCGGCATCCAGGTGACCAAGGAGGCGGCCCTCACGTTCATCGAGGCGGGCGAGCGCGCGGCGATCGACATCATTCCGCAGATCCGCGGCCGCGTCCTGGACAGCGAGGACGCCAAGGAAGGCATCCGGTCCTTCGTCGAGCGCCGCGCCGCCGTCTTCCAGGGGCGTTGAGGAAATGACCGACACTCCGCGGCCCGCGATCCAGGACGTCGCCCTCATCGTGGGCGGCGGGCCGGGCATCAGCGCCAGTTGCGCGCGGCTGTTCTCGCAGAGCGGGATGCGGGTGGCAGTCGCCACGCGGAACCCGGACAAGCCGGTCTTGAAGGCCCTGGAGAGCGACCACGGCGTGCGGCGCTATGCCTGCGATGCGTCCGACGCACGCGAGGTTGCGAGGCTGTTCGAGAGCATCGCTGCCGACCTCGGCGCGCCGACGCTGGTGGTCCACAACATCGACGGCCGTGTCGCGGGGATCTTCCGCAAGGGGATTGTCGAGGCCGACCCGGACATGGTGCTGGAGACCGTCCGCAATTCGGCGTTCAGCGCCTTCCTGGTCGCCCAGCAGGCGGCGCGCGCCATGCTCGACAACCCCCCGAACGCCAACGGCGCCAGAGGCACGATCATCTTCACCAACGCCAGTGCGGCGCTGAAGGGCCACCCGGCCAGCGGGGCTTTCGCGATGGCGTGCCAGGCCAAGGCCGGCCTGGCGCAGAGCATGGCCCGCGAGCTGATGCCCCAGGGCATCCATGTCGCGAACGTCCCGATCGACGCGGCCATCGGCTGGACCCAGGACGACGGCAGCCGGGCCCACCGCCTGGCGGGGACGACCGTCGACGACAACATGGCCGACCCGGACCACATCGCCGAAACCTATCTCCAGCTCCACCGCCAGCACCGCTCGACCTGGGCCTTCGAGGTCGTGCTGCGACCGTGGGTGGAGAAGTGGTGACCTGATCCGGCGGCGTCGATCGCCCTCGCCACGAACGATGTTGCGTCGGATATCGCTGCGCCAGGGGGCTCTCGGCGGCCCTCTGCCTTGCCAGGGCAATCGACGACTATGTGTCGAAGGAAGTCGGCGGCGAGGCGACCTCGACGAGGTCGACCAGCTGACAAAGCTCGGGCTCGGAGGGGTGCGCCGGCGCAACAGTCGCCTCCCTGGGCGCAATGCGAACGCCCAGCTCCTTTTCGAACGCTTCGAGGGTGCCTTCGATGTCGACCCCGAAGGAGTGGACCTGGCGGGATCGCCGGGCCAGATGGAGGCTGGCGACGGAAGGGCGACGAATGGCGGTGACGATCTACGGCATCAAGGCGTGCGACACGATGAAGAAGGCGCGCACCTGGCTCGACGAGCGCGGCGTCGCCTACGCCTTCCACGACTACAAGGCCGTCGGGATCGACGAGGCGCGGCTGAGGGCCTGGGCCGGCAAGGTCGGCTGGGAGGTGCTGCTGAACCGCTCGGGGACGACGTTCCGCGGCTTGCCGGACGCGGAGAGGCAAGGCCTCGACGAGGCCAAGGCTGTGCGCCTGATGCTGGCCCAGCCGTCGATGATCAAGCGGCCGGTGCTCGACGTGGACGGGCGACTGCTGGTGGGCTTCAAGCCGGACGCCTACGCCGCCGCCTTCGGCTGATCTTCAGCTGGCCCTTGAGCTGAGTGTCGGCGGCGACGTGCACGACACCGCCGGCGGCCGTCGCCTTGCCGACATGGATGAAAGGCAAGTATCGAGTCCCGTCCGCCCCCCATCGGAGCCCCGCCATGAAGTACAAGCAGCTCGGCCGCACTGGCCTCTACGTCTCGGAGATCTGCCTGGGGACCATGACCTTCGGCGGCAACGAGGACGCCGGCATGTGGAAGGCGATCGGGTCTCTGCCCCAGGGCGAGGTCGACGCCATCGTCGGAAAGGCGATCGCCGCAGGGGTGAATTTCTTCGACACCGCCGACGTCTATTCGTTCGGCGCCTCGGAGCAGCGCCTGGGCCAGGCGATCCGCAATCTCGGCGTGGCGCGCAAGGACGTGGTCATCGCCACCAAGGTCTTTGGCCAGATGGGGCCCGGACCGAACGACCGCGGCGCCTCGCGCGGCCACATCATGGATTCGCTGAAGGCGAGCCTGGAGCGCCTGCAGACCGACCACATCGACCTCTACCAGATCCACGGCAACGATCCGGTGACCCCGATCGACGAGACGCTGCGGGCCCTCGACGATCTCGTGAGCCAGGGCATGGTCCGCTACATCGGGGTGTCCAACTGGGCCGCCTGGCGGATCGCCAAGGCCCTGGGGATCAGCGAGGCCAGGGGTTACGCCCGCTTCGAGACCCTGCAGGCCTACTACACCATCGCCGGGCGCGACCTGGAGCGCGAGCTGGTCCCGATGCTGACGTCGGAGCAGCTGGGCCTGATGGTGTGGTCGCCGCTGGCCGGCGGGCTGCTCTCCGGCAAGTTCGGCCCCGGTTCCAACAATCCGGAGGACGCGCGCCGCACCAGCTTCGACTTCCCGCCGGTCGACAAGGACCGGGCCTGGCGCTGCGTGGAGATCATGCGCGAGGTGGGCGACGCCCATGGCGTCTCGGTGGCGCGGGTGGCGCTGGCCTGGCTGCTGGCCAAGCCGCACGTGATGAGCATCATCATCGGCGCCAAGACGGTGGAGCAGCTCGACGACAACCTCGCCGCCGCCGACCTGACCCTGACACCCGAGCAGATTCAGGCGCTGGATCTCGTCAGCGAGCTGCCGGCCGAATACCCGGGCTGGATGTTCGCCCGCCAGGGCGCGGCGCGCGTGCCGGCGCCGTTCAAGCCGAGGGGCTGATGGCTACCGCTCCGGCGAAAGGCCTTTGAGGAAGATCCGCGTCACGCGCCGGGCGTGCTCGCGGATCATGGGCTCGGTCAACTCGGTGGTGAGGCCGGTATCGAGGCGCAGGCGCCATTCGCCCTGGGCCATGGCCACGAACAGGGACGCCAGCTCGAACGGGTCGTCGTCGAAGGCGATGCGGCCCTCGGCGCGCAGGCGCTTCAGGTAGTCGACGAAGTTGGCCCGCTCGCGTGCGATCGACTGGCCGATCAGGCGTCGGGCGCCCTCGCTGGGCTGGCCGACGCCCACGGCCTGGCCAAGCGGCGCGATGGCCAGGGTGAAGCGGATCGCGTCCTCGGCGATCGCCGCCAGCACCGCGGCGGGGGAGGGGTCGGCCTGGGCGACCGCCGTCACCCGGCTCGTCATCTGGTCCATGCGGTCGGCGAACAGGGTGTCGAACAGGCGCTCCTTGTTGCCGAACCAGGCGTAGAGCGTCTCCTTCGACGCCCGCGCGCGGCGCGCGATCGCCTCCATGCTGGCCCCGGCGTAGCCGCGCGCCACGAACTCCTCGAACGCCGCGTCGAGGATGTCGCGCCGGCGCTCCGCCTTGCGGGCGTCGTCCGGGGCCTCTGCCGCTGAGCTCATCGTCCAATCCTTCCCTCGGCCGTTGCATGGCGGCCGGCGGCGTGCGATAGAGAAGCCGTACCGAACGGTACGGTACGGTATCGGGGCGCGGCGGACAATGGCGAATCCGGCTGAGGGGCGCGCCAATCCCGGACGGTCCGAGAACGTGGCCGTGGTGAGCGGCGCAGGAGGCTCCTCGCGCGCCTTGGGCGCGGCGCGGCTGGGCCTGGAGCTCGCCGTCAACATCGGCCTGCCGGCGCTGGTGTTCGGCCTTGCCCGCGGGCGTCTCGGCGATGCGCCGGCGCTGATGGCCGCAGCCGTTCCGCCCGTCCTGTGGTCGCTGGCCGAATTCCTCCGCGTCCGCCGTCTCGACGCCATCGCCCTCATCGCTTTGGCCGGAATCGGCCTTTCCCTGCTCGCCTTCGCCGGCGGCGGCGGGGTGAAGATGCTGCAGCTGCGCGAGACCCTGGTCTCGGGGCTGGTCGGCCTCGTCTTCCTGGGATCGGCCGCGATCGGCCGGCCGCTGATCTTCGTCCTGGCGCGCGCCGGGGCGCGGCGCCGCTCGGCGCAGGCGGGCGAGGTCGTCGCGGGCCTGGCGGGCGACGCCGGCTTCCGCCGGGCGATGACGCTCGCGACCCTCGCCTGGGGCGCCGGGCTCCTCGGCGCCTGCGCGGCCGGCTGCGCCCTGGTGTTCGTCCTGCCGGTCGCCGTCTTCCTGGTGGTCGGCCCGGTGGTCAGCTACGGCGTCATCGGCGCCCTGACCGCCTGGACGTTCTGGTTCGTGCCGCGCGCGCTGCGGAAAGCGGGCGCCTGAGGGCTTGGCGCAGGGGCGCCGCGGCGCCAACGTGCCCGCTTCCTTTCGAGTCTGGCGTGGGGCGGGGTCATGCGGCGTTTGCGGGTGCTTCTGGCGGGCCTGGCCCTGGCGGCGATCGGGGCGGCGGCTACCGCGCAGGAGGCCCTGAGACCCGACCAGCAGAGCTTCCGGGCGCTCTACAAGGAGCTGGTGGAGACCAACACCTCGCTCTCCGCCGGCAGCTGCACCCTGGCCGCCGAGCGCATGGCCGCGCACCTGAAGGCGGCCGGCTATGCCGACGCGGACCTGACCCTGTTCAGCGTGCCGGACCATCCGAAGGAGGGCGGGCTCGTCGCCGTCCTGCCGGGGACCGACCCCAAGGCCAGGGCGATCCTGCTCCTGGCCCACATCGACGTGGTCGAGGCGCACCGCGAGGACTGGCAGCGCGATCCCTTCACCCTCGTCGAGGAGAACGGCTTCTTCTACGCGCGCGGCTCGTCGGACGACAAAGCCATGGCCGCGATCTTCACCGACGCCATGGTGCGGCTGAAGGGCGAGCCGAGGCTGAAGGGGACGGTGAAGCTGGCCCTCACCTGCGGCGAGGAGACCGAAGGGGCGTTCAACGGCGCCAACTGGCTGGCCCAGAACCGGCGCAGCCTGATCGATGCGGCCTTCGCCCTGAACGAGGGCGGCGGCGGGCGCATCGGCGAGGACGGCAAGCCGCAGTTCCTGTCGATCCAGGTGGCCGAGAAGACCTACCAGGACTTCACCGTCGAGGCGCGCAACCCCGGCGGCCACTCCTCCGTGCCGCGGCCCGACAACGCCATCTACCAGCTCGCCGACGCGCTGGAGAAGGTGAGGGGACACACCTTCCCGGTGCATCTGAACCCGGTCACCCAGGCGTTCTTCGCCAAGACGGCGAAGCTTTCGACGACGCCGGCGCCCATCGCCGCGGCCATGGCGGCCATCGCCGCCCATCCGGACGACGCGGAGGCCGCAGCCACGCTGTCGCGCGACCCGGTCTACAACTCGACCCTGCGCACCACCTGCGTGGCGACCCTGCTCGAGGGCGGCCACGCCCAGAACGCCCTGCCGCAGCGCGCCACGGCCAACATCAACTGCCGCATCGTGCCCGGCGAGACGATCGAGGAGACGCAAGCCGCCCTCGTCGCGGCCATCGGCGATCCGGCGGTGACGGTCACGGCCAAGCCGCGCACGGGCCCGATCCCGCACGCCGCGGCCCTCGATCCGGCCGTGGTCGGCCCGGCCGAAAGCCTGGGCGCCGAGATGTTCCCCGGCCTGCCGCTGATCCCGGTGATGTCCACCGGCGCCAGCGATTCGATCTACGTCTCGGGCGTCGGCATCCCCTCGTACGGCGTGCCCGGCATCCTGCACGAGGCCGACGGCGCCGGGGTGCACGGCCTGAACGAGCACATCCGCGTCAGCGCCCTCTACAAGGGCCGCGACTACCTCTACCGGCTGATCAAGCTCTACGCGTCGCGGTGACCTTCTCCCTCCCCCCATGGGGAGGGACAGCGCGCGCAGCGAGCAGGGTGGGGAACTTTGACGACAACACGGCGCCAACCGGTTGGCTGGGCGGCGGCTCGACACTTCCCCACCCTGTCGGCTTCGCCGACTTTCCCTCCCCATGAGGGGAGGGAGATATTACGGCGGCTTCATGACGAAGATTTCACTCTGGAAAACGCATCCAACAGAGCATCTCCTGGCCTCTAAGTGGTCGAACGGCGCGGCTGCGGGCCCGCCTTAGGATCGAGATCGGGAGACAAGACTATGTGGATGGGCGACATGACCGGCTGGATCGCGCCAACGGTCTTCTGGCTGTTCGTCGCGGCGATCATCCTGGTGCCGCAGTACCTGCGGCACATGGACCGGCAGCGGATGCACGAGACGCTGCGCATCGCCTACGAAAAGGGCCAGCCGGTGCCGCCGGAGCTGATCCAGGCGCTGCAGAGCAACATCAAGTACGACGCGGCCGCCCAGACGACGGTCCCCACCCGTGAGCGCGACCTGCGGCGGGCGGTGGTGCTCATCGCCGTCGGCGTCGGCCTGGCGCTGTGCGGCTACGGGCTGTGGTTCGGCCTGGGGGCCATCCCCGGCGACGGCGGCGAGATCGCCAGCTACATCGTCGGCGGCTCGGTGGCCGGCGCGGGCGCCATCCCGGGCCTGATCGGGGTCGCCTACCTCGTCCTCTACCTGACCAAGCGCGGCCAGCCCACGGTCTGAGCGGCCCGGGGCGGGACAAGGAGAGGGCGCCGCGGATGGCGGATCCCAGGACAGCGTCGGCGCCGGCGTCGGCCCACGACCTCGAGCTCGTCGCCCTGGCGGCGGCGGGCGGTCGGGCCGCGTTCGGCGAGCTGGTGCGCCGGCACGCCTCGCCGGTGCGCGCCCTGCTGCGCCGGATGGGAGCGGACGCTTCGACCGCCGACGACGTCGCCCAGGACGCCTTCCTCGCCGCCTTCGAGCAGATCGCCGAGTTCCGCGGCGAGGGCACCTTCCAGGCCTGGGTCAAGCGCATCGCCGCCCGCGCCTACGTCAAGAAGCAGCGGCGCGCCCTGCGGCTGGAGCTGTCGGTGGACCCGCCCGACGGCGAGGACGACGCCGTCCTCTCGGAGTCCGACCGGGCCGCGCGCATCGACCTGGACGAAGCCCTGAAGACCCTCGCTCCGCCCGAACGACTGTGCGTGTCCCTCTGCTACGGCGCCGGCCTCTCCCACGGCGAAGTGGCGCAGGCCTTGAATACGCCCCTGGGAACGGTCAAATCCCATGTCAAACGTGGTTTGGATAAGCTCAGACGACGCCTGGCGCCGGGCGGTGGATTCGGCGGCGTGGAGACGACGGCCCGTGGCTGAACGCGACTTCGAGATGGCGCTGGACCGCCTGTTCGCCGAGGCTCCGGCCTTCGGCGACGCGGACCTGTTCGCCCTGCGGGTCGAGGACCGGCTGGATCGCGGCTGGACGTTCCGGCGGCTCCTGATCGGCGGGCTCGGCATGGCCGGGGGCCTGATCGGCGGCGGGCAGATCCTGAGCACGAACCTGTTCGGCCAGCTCAACGCCTTCACCCAGCATTCCAGCGAAGTGCTCAATCGCGGCCTCGCCACCGTCCTGCCCGAGGGTTTCAGGGGCGGCGTCGGCATCAGCGCCGAGGTGATCTGGATGAGCGCCGCCCTCGCCGCGGTGGCGGTGGGCCTGGCCGTCACGCGCCTCATCCGGGAGATCTGATTGTCCGCCCATCGCCAGGACGCCGTCCGCCGTATCACGGCCCCCGAGATCACCGCCCGCAAGGGCGGCGAGCCGGTGGTCTGCCTGACCGCCTACACCGCCCCCGTGGCCGAGATCCTCGACGAGGCCTGCGACCTTCTGCTGGTCGGCGATTCGGTCGGCATGGTGGTGCACGGCCTGCCCAACACCGTCGGCGTGACGCTGGAGATGATGATCCTGCACGGCCAGGCGGTGATGCGCGCGGCCAGGCGCGCGCTCGTCGTCGTCGACATGCCGTTCGGCTCGTACGAAGGCTCCAAGGAGCTCGCCTACGCCAACGCCGCGCGGCTCCTGAAGGAGACCGGCTGCCAGGCGGTGAAGGTCGAGAGCGGGCCCACCGTGCCCGAGACCATCGCCTACCTCGTGCGCCGCGGCATCCCGGTGATGGGCCATGTGGGACTTCGGCCCCAGGCGGTGCTGGTCGACGGCGCCTTCAAGGCCAAGGGCAAGGAGGAATCGGAGCGCGCGCGCGTGGTCGCCGAAGCCGAGGCCACCGCCGACGCGGGCGCCTTCTGCGTCGTGGTCGAGGGCGTCGCAGAGGCCCTGGCGCGCGAGGTCACCGCCGCGATCGACGTGCCCACCATCGGCATCGGCGCCTCGGCCGGCTGCGACGGCCAGATCCTGGTCACCGACGACATGCTGGGCCTGTTCGACTGGACGCCGAAGTTCGTGCGCCGCTACGCCAACCTGAAGGCCGAGATCGGCAAGGCCGCGCGCGCCTACGCCGAAGACGTCCGCGCCCGCCGCTTCCCGGCGGCGGCCGAGACCTATTTCTCCAAGCTCAAGGGCTGAGGGTTACGGTGGGATTTCGGTGACACTGTATGAAATAGGTCCGTCCGCGCTGGGCGCTCACTCACGTTCGCCGCCTATTTCATACAGTGTCACCGAAATCCCCTGCCGGCGGCGATTGTTCGCGTTTGCAGCGGCAAGCGCCAGACGATAGGTTCCGCGCCTCTAAGTCGCCAACCGCCAGGGGTGTTCGTGGTCGATTTCATCGAGGAGGTCGAGGAGCAGCTGCGCGCCGACCGCTATCGCGCGCTCGCCCGACGCACTCTGCCCTGGTTCCTGGCCGCCCTGGCCGCGATCATCGTCGGCTGGCTGGGCGCCTGGGGCTACCAGACCTGGAACGACCGCAACGTCGCCAAGGCCTCGGCGGCCTACGACAAGGCGCTGACCGCGCTCGCCCAGGGCGACCAGACGGGCGCCTTCACCGGCTTCGACCAGGTCGGCAAGACGGGCCCGGCCGGCTACAAGTCGCTGGCGCTGATGCAGCAGGGCAATATCCGCCTGATGGCGGACAAGACCGACGAGGCGGTCGGCTACTACGACCAGGCGGCCAAGGCCGCGCCGACGCCGCTGATCGGCGACCTGGCCCGCCTGAAGGCGGCGATGGCGCTGATGGACACCGCCCCCTACGCCCAGATCGAGACCCGCCTGAAGCCGCTGATCGGCGACAAGAAGCCGTTCGACCTCAACGCCCGCGAAGCCCTGGCCATGGCCAAGCTCGCGGCCGGCAAGACCGCCGAGGCGCGCACCGACTGCGCGGCCCTGACCCTGATGCTGGGCGTCACCCAGGGCATCCGCGAGCGCTGCCAGGCGATGATGTCGGTGATCGACTCCGGCCAGGCCAAGACCGTTGTCCAGGTCGCCAAGACCGCCGCCACATTGCCGCCCCCGCCGCCGCCCAGTTTGGGCGCCGCCCAGGGCGCGCCTTCGCCCGGTCCCGACCAGAGCCCGAACGCCCCCAGGACTGCTCAATGACGACTATGCGTAAGCTCGGCCTCATCGCCGCAGCCGCGGTGACCCTTGCCGGCTGTTCGACGATCTCCAAGGTCGAGCAGGTCAATCCGTTCCACGGCAAGAAGCCGCCGAGCGCGGCCAGCCGCGCCAACCGCATCGCCATCGTCGCCCTCGACGAGCAGCTCAAGGTGGCCGACACCCTGAAGGGCCAGGACTTCTACCTGCCGCCGCCCGCGCCTATGGCCGACTGGCCGGTGGCCGGCGGCACGCCCGAGCAGTCGGTGGAGAACGTCGACGCCGCCCCCGCCTTCCAGGTGGCGTGGAAGAAGGGCTTCGGCCGCGGTTCGGGTCGCAAGGCGCACGTCACCGCCCCGCCGATCATGGCCCAGGGCCGGGTCTATGTGATGGACGGCGAGGCCGAGGTCAGCGCGCACGACGCCCAGACGGGCCAGCAGATCTGGCGCGTGGACATCATGCCCAAGTCGCGCCGCGACCACGAGGCGTTCGGCGGCGGCATCGCCTTCTCCGACGGCAAGCTCTACGTCTCGTCCGGCTTCCGCGAGGTGGTGCAGCTGGACGCCGCCACCGGCGCGATCGGCTGGCGCGCGCGCACCGACGCGCCGCTGCACGCCGCGCCGATGGTGGCCGACGGCCGGGTGTTCGTCGTCGACGTCAACGACGAGATGCTGACCTTCATGGCCGCCACCGGCGCCGAAGACTGGACCTACCAGGCCGTGACCGAGCCGGCGCGGATCCTGGCCGCGTCCAGCCCGTCGGTGTCGAGCGACACCGTGGTCGGCTCGTTCGCCTCGGGCGAACTGGTGGCGCTGCGGGCCTCGAACGGCAACGAGCTGTGGAGCGCGAACCTGTCGCGCGCCAGCCGCACCAACGCCCTCTCCGAGATCCGCGACATCGCCGGCCGTCCGGTGATCTACAAGAACGACGTCTATGCGGTCAGCCACTCCAACGTCATGGCCGCCACCGACCTGCGCACCGGCATCCCGCGCTGGACCCTGCCGGTCTCGGCCATCACCACGCCCTGGGCGTCCGGCGACGTGGTCTATGTGGTCGACCAGGCCGGCCAGGTCATCTGCGCGTCACGGGAAAGCGGGCAGGTCTACTGGATCCGCGACCTGAACGCCGGCCGCAAGAAGAAGCAGCGCGCCTACTGGTCGAGCCCGGTCATGGCCTCGACGCGGCTGATCACGGTCTCGTCCAAGGGCGAGGCGGTGGCGCTGAACCCCAAGACCGGCGAGATCGAGAAGACCCTGAAGATCGGCGAGAGCACGCTGATCGGTCCGATCGCGGCCGGCGGCATGATCTACGTCGCCACCGACGGCGGCGAACTCGTCGCGATCCGCTAGCTCCGTGAGCCGTCCGCCATGGTGAAGCTCGCCATCGTCGGGCGGCCCAATGTGGGCAAGTCCACCCGGTTCAACCGCCTGGCGGGCCGCAGGCTCGCCATCGTCGACGACCGCCCTGGCGTGACCCGCGACCGGCGCTTCGGCACGGGCCGGCTCGGCGACCTCGACCTCGACCTGATCGACACCGCCGGCTTCGAGGACTTCACCGACGAGCGCCTGGAGGCGCGCATGCGCCGCCAGACCGAGCAGGCGCTCGCCGACGCGGACGTGGTGCTGTTCGTCGTCGACGCGCGCGAGGGCGTGACGCCCCTCGACGAGGTGTTCGCCGAGATTCTGCGGCGCGCGGACAAGCCGGTCATCCTGGTCGCCAACAAGGCCGAGGGCCAGGCGGGCGACGCCGGGACGCTGGAGGCCTTCAACCTCGGCTTCGGCGAGCCGGTGCCGATCTCGGCCGAGCACAACGAGGGCATGGGCGACCTCTACGCCGCCGTCGCTGCGGTGGCGCCGGCCGAGGACGAGGACTCGGACGACGAGGAAGACCGCGGCGACAAGCCGGTGCGGATCGCCATCGTCGGGCGGCCGAACGCCGGCAAGTCGACCCTGGTCAACCGCCTGATCGGCGAGGACCGGCTGCTGACAGGCCCCGAGGCCGGCATCACCCGCGACGCCATTCCCGTCGACTGGACCTGGGACGGGCGCAAGGTCCGGCTGGTCGACACCGCGGGCCTCAGGCGCAAGGCGCGGGTGGCCGAGAAGCTGGAGAAGCTATCCACCCAGGACACCATCCGGGCGATCACCTTCGCCGAGGTGGTGATCCTGGTGATGGACGCCACCCACCCGTTCGAGACCCAGGACCTGCAGATCGCCGACCTCGTCGAGCGCGAGGGGCGGGGGCTGGTGTTCGTGCTGGCCAAGTGGGACTTGGTCGAGGACCCCGGTCATCGGCTGAAGGAGTTCATCGAGCACGCCGAGCGCATGCTGCCGCAGCTGCGCGGCGCGCCGGTGGTGGCGCTGTCGGCCGAGACCGGGCGGGGGCTCGAGCGGCTGATGCCGGCGGTGCTGAAGGCGCACGGCGACTGGGCCACCAAGCTGAAGACGCGCGACCTGAACGACTGGCTGCAGCTGGCCATCCAGCGCCATCCGCCTCCGGCCGTGAACGGGCGCCGGGTGAAGCCGAAGTACATGGCCCAGACCAAGGCCAGGCCGCCGACCTTCGTGCTGTTCGCCAGCCGCGCCGACCAGTTGCCCGAGAGCTACCGCCGCTACCTGATCAACTCGCTGCGCGAGAGCTTCGACCTGCCGGGCACGCCGATCCGGATCACGATCAAGTCCGGCTCGAACCCCTACGCCGAAGAGGGACCGGCGGCCGCGCCGGACGTGAAGAAGCAGCGCGCGGGCAAGGCGGCCAAGGCGGCGGCGGTCAAGGCCAAGATCTCGCCCCGCGGCGGACCGCCGGGCCGGGGGCCCCGCGGTCCGGGCGGGCGCCCGCTCAGCCGGCCGAAGCCCTCGCGGCCTTCCAGTCGCTGAACCTGCGGTATTCGCCGGGCAGGCCGGGGTCCTCGGCCTGGGCCAGTTCGACGATCATCGGGCCGATCTCCGACGGGTCGGGCAGGGCGTCCGGGTCCTCGCCCGGATAGGCCTCGGCGCGCATCTTGGTGCGCATCTGGTTCGGGTCGACCAGCACCGCGCGGACCTTGGTGTTCTCCATCTCGTCGGCCCAGCAGCGCACCAGGGCGTCCATGCCGGCCTTGGTCGCCGCATAGGCGCCCCAGTAGGCCTTGGGCCTGACCGCGCGGCCGGAAGTCAGGAACAGGGCCCGCCCGGCGTCGGCGGCCTTGAGCAGCGGCTCGAACGAGCGGATCAGGCGATAGGAGGCGGTCAGGTTGGTCGACACGATCCGCTCCCAGACCTTGGGCTCGGTGTGAGACACCGGGCGCAGGCCGCCCAGCATCGCCGCGGCGTGGACCAGGACGTCGACGCGGCCGTAGCGCTCGTAGAGGGCGCCGCCCAGCTGGTCGATGCCGTCGCCGTTGGTCAGGTCCAGGGTGACGAGGGTCGGGCGCTCGCCCTGCCAGGCGCGGATCTCGTCGTCGAACTCCTCCAGCGCCCCTTGCGTGCGGCCGACGGCGACCACGTGCGCGCCGGCGGCGGCGAGCGCCAGGCCGGCGGCGCGGCCGATGCCGCGCGTGGCGCCGGTGACGACGGCGATGCGCCCGGCGAGCGGAAGGGGATCAGGCAAGGACGGGCTCCGGAACGGGGGCTGAGCGGGCGGCGTAGCGCTGGGCGATGACGGCGCAGGCCATCAGCTGGATCTGGTGGAACAGCATCAGCGGCAGGACCATCAGGCCGACGTTGGCCGCCGGGAACAGGATGCCGGCCATCGGCACGCCCGAGGCCAGGCTCTTCTTCGAGCCACAGAAGACGATGGTGATCTCCTCCTCCTTGGAGAAGCCCAGCGCCCGCGAACCATAGGCCGTGATGGCCAGCACGGCGGCCAGCAGGGCGCAGCACACCAGCGCCAGGATCACGATCTGCAGCGGCGTCACCTTGTGCCAGATGCCGCCGACCACCGCGTCGGAGAAGGCGCCGTAGACCACCAGCAGGATCGAGCCGCGGTCGACGTAGCCGACCAGCTTCGCATGGCGCTTGATCCAGTCGCCGATCAGGGGGCGCAGCAGCTGGCCGGCCAGGAACGGCGCCAGCAGCTGGATCACGATCGCCTCGACCGCGCTCATCGAGAAGCCGGCGCCGTGCGCCTGCAGCGTCAGGCCGGCCACAACCGGGGTGATGAAGATGCCGAAGAGGTTCGAGGCCGAGGCCGCGCAGACCGCCGCGGCGACGTCGCCGCGCGCCACCGAGGTGAAGGCGATCGACGACTGCACCGTCGAGGGCAGGCAGCACAGGAACAGCACCCCGGCCGAAAGCGCGCTCGGCATCACCGCCGCCGGCAGCTGCTGCAGCATCAGGCCCAGGACCGGGAACAGCACGAAGGTCGAGGCCAGCACCACGAGGTGCAGGCGCCAGTTGACGAGGCCCGCGATCACCGCCTCGCGCGACAGCCGTGCGCCGTGCAGAAAGAACAGGAGGGCGATGACGACCTTGGTGAAGAGGCCGAAGTCCTTGGCCGCGACCCCATGGATCGGCAGCAGGCTGGCCAGCACGACCATGCCGAGGATGGCCAGGACGTAGTTGTCCGGCCGAAGACGCTTGAACCAGTCCATCAGAGTCTCGCGACGCGCAGATGAGGCCGGTGCATCTCGCTCTTCCCCCAGAGGGGGAAGAGTAGGGCGGCGCCAGCCAGGGTCACGCCTCCACCAGGAACGACAGCTGGCGCTCGGCAAGTTCGCTGCGGCCCTGGGCGATCTCGCGGTCGAGGAGCCGGGTCGGGTAGTCGCCGGTGAAGTAGTGGTCGGTGAACTGCGGGCAGGCCGGATCGCGAGGCCCCGCGCCCATCGCCCAGTAGAGGCCGTCGACCGACAGGAAGCCGAGGCTGTCGACTTCCAGGAAGCTGGTCATCTCCTCGAGGCTCTTGGTGGCGGCCAGCAGCTTCTCGCGGTCGGGCATGTCGATGCCGTAGAAGTCCGGCCATCGCAGCTGCGGCGAGGCCGAGCGCAGGTGCACCTCGGCGGCGCCGGCTTCGCGCACCATGCGCACGATCTTGCGCGAGGTGGTGCCGCGCACGATGGAATCGTCGATCAGGATGATGCGCTTGCCCTGCAGCACCGCGCGGTTGGGGCTGTGCTTCATGCGCACGCCCAGTTCGCGAACGCCCTGCGACGGCTGGATGAAGGTGCGCCCGGCGTAGTGGCTGCGGATGATGCCGAGTTCGTAGGGCAGGCCGCTGGCCTCGGCGTAGCCCAGCGCCGCGGGCACGCCGGAGTCGGGCACCGGCACGACCACGTCGGCGGGCACGCCCGTCTCCTCGGCCAGGCGCCGGCCCATCAGCTTGCGCACCTCGTACACCGAGCGGCCGTTCACGACGCTGTCGGGGCGGGCGAAGTAGACGTATTCGAACACGCACGGGCGGGCGTGGTTGGCCGGGAAGGGGCGCAGCGACTCCACCCCGTCCTCGGTGATCACCACCATCTCGCCGTGCTCGACGTCGCGCACGAAGCGCGCGCCGATGACGTCCAGCGCGCAGGTCTCGGAGGCCAGCACCGCCTTGCCGTCGAGGTCGCCCAGCACCAGCGGCCGGATGCCGAGCGGGTCGCGCACGCCGATCAGCTTCTTGTTGGTCAGGGCGACCAGGGCGTAGCCGCCCTCGATCTGGCTGATCGCCTCGATGAAGCGGTCGACGATCTTCTGTTTCCGCGAGCGGGCGATCAGGTGGATGATGATCTCGGAGTCCGAGGTGGACTGGAAGATCTCGCCTTCCTCCATCATCCGCTCGCGCACGGTCAGGAAGTTGGTCAGGTTGCCGTTGTGCGCCAGGGCGATGCCGCCGCCCGCCAGGTCGCTGAACATCGGCTGGACGTTGCGCAGCACGCTGCCGCCGGCGGTGGAGTAGCGGGTGTGGCCGATCGCGGCCCCGCCGGGCAGGCGGGCGGCCAGGTCCTGGCCGGCGAAGCTGTCGGCCACCAGGCCCATGTGCCGCTCGACGTGGAAGCTCTGGCCGTCGAAGGCGGCGATGCCGCACGCCTCCTGGCCGCGGTGCTGCAGGGCGTGCAGGCCCAGCGCCACCACCGTGGACGCCTCCGGAACGCCGAAGATTCCGAAGACGCCGCACTCCAGCCTGAGCTGGTCGTCGTCGGGATCGCGCATGGAGCCAGGTTTCACCGGTGAGTCTCCGCCTGATCGTGCAGGGATTTGGGCTCGTGGCCGCCGGGGCGGCCGGATGGGGAAGCGTCGGCGCCGGCGCCGGACGACACGGCGTCCTTTACGGCCGGCTCGACCGAGTGCGCCATTCTAAGCCCTTCCGGCGCGAGCGCCCTGAGGCCGTTGGCCGCGCTGGTGGCGAAGGGATAGAGCCGGGCCTTGGAGATCCACGCCGGCATCCGCTCCGGCGGCGTCGCGGCGTTGATCAGCAGCGTCACCGCGCCGACGAACACCGCCCCGCGCACGAGGCCGATGCCGAGGCCGAGCAGGCGATCGAGGCCGGAGAGCGCGGTCTGGCGCACCTGCTGCGTCAGCATCCCGCCGATGACCCGCAGCACGATGTAGGCGGCGATGAAGGTGATCAGGCCCGCCGCCGCGTTGGCCATCCAGGCGGTGTGGATCGCGTGGCGCGCGATCGGGCCTGTGAAGCGCAGGCCGAAGAGGGCGATGCCGACCGCCAGCAGGAAGGCCACCACGGTGGTCACCTCGCGCGTCGCGCCGCGAATGAACGCTATGAGCCCCGAGACCAGAAGCACGAGGCCGGCGGCGACGTCGAAGAGGGTCATGGGCCTAGTCCCAGCGCTCTTCGCGGATGCGGTCGACCGCCTCGACCAGACGCCGGACGCCGGTCAGGCGCGCAGGACCGGCCTCGGCCGCGGCGCTCGGGCCGATGGCTCTCGAAAAGCCGAGTTTGGCCGCTTCCTTCAGCCTGGACTCCATCCTCGAAACCGGTCGGACGTCTCCGGAGAGGCTGATTTCGCCGAAGACAACGCAGTCCTGGGGCAGGGCCGTCTCGAAGGCCGAAGAGGCCAGGGCCGCCGCCGCCGCCAGGTCCGCCGCCGGCTCGCTGATGCGAAGGCCGCCGGCGACGTTCAAGTAAACGTCACGCGCGCCGAATCCAAGCCCGCAGCGGGCTTCCAGCACGGCCAGCACCATCGCCAGGCGCCCGGAGTCCCAGCCGACCACCGCCCGGCGCGGCGTGCCGTAGGCGGACGGGGCCACGAGCGCCTGGAACTCCACCAGCACCGGGCGCGAGCCCTCGATGCCGGCGAACACCGCCGCCCCGGCCGCGCGCGAGCCGCCCTCGTTCAGGAACAGGGCCGAGGGGTTCTTCACCTCCGCCAGGCCCGCGTCGCCCATCTCGAAGACGCCGATCTCGTCGGTGGCGCCGAAGCGGTTCTTGGCCCCGCGCAGGATGCGGAACGGGTAGCCGCGTTCGCCCTCGAAGCTGAGCACCGCGTCGACCATGTGCTCGACCACCCGCGGCCCGGCGATCTGGCCGTCCTTGGTCACGTGGCCGACCAGCATCACGGCGATCCCGCGCGTCTTGGCCAGCCGCACCAGTTCGCCGGCGCACGCGCGCACCTGCGTGACCGATCCCGGGCCTGCCTCGTGCGCATCGCTCCACAGGGTCTGGATCGAGTCGACCACGACGAGGTCGAACGGTTCGCGCTTCAGGCCATCGAGAATCTCGCGCAGCGCGGTCTCGGCGGCCAGCTTCACCGGCGCCTCGGCCAGGCCCATGCGCTGGGCGCGGCCGCGGATCTGCTCGACCGCCTCCTCGCCCGAGACGTAGGCGCAGCGCACGCCGCGCAGCGAGGCCTGGGCGCAGACCTGCAGCAGCAGGGTGGACTTGCCGACGCCGGGGTCGCCGCCGATCAGGATCGCCGAGCCCGGCACCACGCCGCCGCCGCAGACGCGGTCGAACTCCTCGACGCCGGTGATGATCCGGGGCGGGGCGGGGACCTCGGCCTGCAGGCCCTCGAAGGCCAGGCCCCGCGCCTTGGCGCCGCGTGCGGGCGCCATCGCGCCGGGCGGGCGCGAGGTGATCTCCTCGACGAGGCTGTTCCAGGCGCCGCAGGCCGGACACTGGCCGGCCCACTTGGCCTGGGACGAGCCGCAGGACTGGCAGACGTAGAGCGCGCCGTCGCGGGCCATCGCGATCCCGATTCGGTAAGGCCTGAAGTTTACCGCGACCGGACCCGCGGCGCCGCAAATCCTTCGCATAACTGCGGTCTCGCCACCGTCCGGGACTTGGGCTAGCGTCGTTCTCCGGAAATCCTCGCGGGGACTTGGAGGACTTGAGATGAGCGTCGTCGAAGGCGGCCCTTCCGCTACCAATATCGTGCAGCGGGTCCAGAATATCCTGCTGAAGCCCGCTACGGAGTGGGACGTCATCGAACAGGAGCCGGCGACGACCCAGAGCCTGTTCCTGGGCTACGCCTGCATCGTGGCGGTCATTCCAGCCGTCGGCGCGCTGCTCGGGCGGCTGCTGTTCTTCCACAGCATCATGGGCCTGGTCGGCGGCGTGGTGATGGCCGCCGTCACCTACGGGCTGACGCTCGGCGTCACCTTCGTGGGCGGGATCATCATCAACGCCCTGGCGGCCAGCTTCGACGCCAAGTCGGACTCGAGCCAGGCGATGAAGGTCGCGGTCTACTCCGCGACGGCCGGATGGGTGGCCGGCATCGTCAGCTGGATCCCGGTGCTGGGCTGGCTGATCGCCTGGGCGGCGCTGGCCTACGGCTGCTACCTGCTCTACCTCGGCATCTCCAAGGTGATGAAGCCGCCGGCGGAGAAGGCGGTCGGCTACGCCGTCGTCGTGATCGTCATCGAGATCGTGCTGAGCGCGATCGTGTTCTGGATCGTGGCGATGTTCGCGGCGATGGCCGTGTTCGGCGCCGCCATGACCGGCGCTGCGGCGCTCACCAGCTCGGCCCCGGTGCATCCGCACGGCGGGATCTTCGGCCTGGCCGCTGCGGCCAACCAGGCCGCCGCCAGCGCCAAGGCGGTGGAAGAGGGCAAGGCCCCGCCGGCCGTCGATCCCGAAAAGCTGAAGGCGATGCTGCCCGACAGCGTGGCCGGCCTGCCGCGCACCGAGCTGTCGGCCAGCTCGATGGGCAACTCGGGCGTCGGCGCCTCGAACGCCGAGGCGGTTTACGAGCGCGACAACAACCGCATCACGCTCACCGTCACCGACCTGGCGGCCGCCCAGGGCCTCGCCGCCTTCGCCGGGGCGATGAACGTCAACTCCAGCAAGGAGACGGCGACCGGCTACGAGAAGGTCTCGACCGTCAACGGCCGCATGACCACCGAGGAGTGGGACCGCGAATCCAAGAACGGCAAGTACGGTATCGTCGTCGCCGGACGCTTCTCGGTGGAAGCCTCGGGCACCGCCAACAGCATCGACGACCTGAAGGCGGCCGTCGCCGCCGTCGGCCCCGACCGGCTCGAGGGCATGGCCCACAGCTGAAGCGCGGAATTGGGGGCAGGATCCTGGTCCTGTCCCCGGCTCGTCGTCAGTCCACCGCCCCGACGTAGACCCGTTCGGCGCGCGACGAGAGGCGCACGAGGCATTCGTGCGCGACGGTGCCGGCGGCGGCGGCCAGGTCGTCGAGCGGGGCGTTCTGGCCGAGCAGTTCCACCGGATCGCCCTCGCGCGCGCAGGTCGCGTCGCTGACATCGACCGCGAGCATGTCCATCGACACGGTCAGGACGCGGGCCGCCACCCCGCCGACGCAGACGCTCGCCTTGCCCCGGGCCGCGCCGCGGATGAAGCCGTCGGTGTAGCCGGCGGCGACCAGGGCGATGCGCATCGGCCGATCGGCGACGAAGGCGCGGCCGTAGCTGACGAAGTCGCCGGCCTTCAGGTCGCGAAGCTGCAGGATCGGCGCCTCGAGCCGGGCGACCGCCGCGAAGCGAGGGTCGGGGCGCTCGCGTGGACCGCCGCCGTAGAGGCAGATTCCCGGCCGCACGGCGTCGAACCAGTAGGCCTCGCCAAGGAAGATCCCCGCCGAGGCGGCGAGGCTCGCCCGGGCGTCCGGGAACAGGGCGCGGACCGCGGCGAAGCGCTCTCGCTGCTGGCCGTTCAGCGCGTCGTCCGGGGCGGCGGCGCAGGCGAGGTGGCTCATGACGTGGGCGATCGGCAGGTCGCGCACCCGCTCGACGTCGGCGGCGGCGAGGCCCAGCCGGTTCATGCCGGTGTCCACGTGCAGGGCGGCCGGCCGGCCTGTCGGTCGCCAGCGCCAGGCGCAGGCGAGGCTGTTGATCACCGGCGTCAGGTCCGCCTCGGCCAGCGGGCCGGCGTCGTCCGGTCCAACGCCGTCGAGCACATAGATGCGCGCGGCCCGGTCGCCCAGGGCCCGGCGCAGATCCTGGCCCTCGGCGAGGCGGGCGACGAAGAAGCTGCGCGCGCCCTCGGCCCACAGCCGCCGGCCGACGATCGCAGCGCCCAGGCCGTAGCCGTCGGACTTCACCACCGGCGCGATCTCGGCGCCCGGCGCGGCGGCGGCCAGGGCGGCGTGGTTGCGCGCCAGGGCGTCCAGGTCGATCGTCAGCCGCGCGGCGCTCACCGGGGGTCGAAGCGTCCGTCGCGAGCCAGGTTGCCGAACTTGGTGACGTTTTCGTCGTAGGACAGCTTCACCGTCCCGATCGGGCCGTGGCGCTGCTTGCCGATGATCAGCTCGGCCACGTTGCGGATCTTGTCCATCTCCTCGGCCCAGGCCAGGTGCTCGGGCGTGCCTTCCTTGGGCTCGACGCGGCTCAGGTAATAGCTCTCGCGGTAGATCGACATGACCACGTCGGCGTCCTGCTCGATCGAGCCGGACTCGCGCAGGTCGGCCAGCTGCGGGCGCTTGTCCTCGCGGTTCTCGACCTGGCGCGAGAGCTGGGCGCAGGCGATGATCGGCACCTTCAGCTCCTTGGCCAGGGCCTTCATGCCCTGGGTGACCTGGCTGACTTCCTGCACCCGGTTGTCCATGCGCGAGCCGCCGTCGACGGTGACGAGCTGCAGGTAGTCGATGATGATCAGGTCGAGGCCGACGGTGCGCTTCAGGCGCCGGGCGCGGGCGACCAGCTTGGCGAGGGAAATGCCGCCGGTGTCGTCGATATAGAGCGGCGCTTCCTGGATTTCGGCCGCGGCGTCGCGGATGCGGCCGTAGTCCGAGGCGGTGATCTCGCCGCGGCGGATCAGGTCGGAAGGCACGCCGGACACCTCGGCCAGGAGGCGCATGGCCAGCTGCTCGGCCGACATTTCCAGCTGGAAGAAGGCCACGACCCCGCCGCTGACGGTCTTGCGCGAGCCGTCCGGCTGCGGCTCCCAGGCGTAGCGGCGCGCGACGTTGAAGGCGATGTTCACGGCCAGGGCCGACTTGCCCATCGAGGGGCGCGCCGCAAGGATGATCAGGTCCGAGGGGTGCAGGCCGCCCAGCTTCTGGTCAAGGTCGACGAGGCCGGTCGACAGGCCCGCCAGGCCCCCGTCGCGGTTGTAGGCCTCGGCCGCCATTTCCAGGGCGCCGCCCAGGGACTTGGAGAACTCCTTGAACCCGCTCGACGAGCCGCCGGTCTCGGCCAGGCTGTAGAGCCGCTGCTCGGCCTGTTCGATCTGGTCCTGCGCCGTCTGCCCGGTCTCGATGACCGTGGCCCCGGCGGCGATGTCGCCGCCGATGCGGATCAGTTCGCGCCGCAGGGCCAGGTCATAGACCTCCCGCGCATAGTCGGCCGCATTGGCCGCCGGCGGCGCGCGATCGACCAGATCGGCCAGGTAGCGCACCCCGCCGAGCTCCTCGAACGCCGGGTCGTTCTTGAACTGCTGGGCGACCAGGATCGGGTCGGCCAGCTGGCCGCGCCGGATGTGGCTCTCCAGCACCGTGAACAGCCGCCCGTGCAGGGGCTCGAAGAAGTGCGCGGCCTGCAGCTTGTCGCCGATCCGCTCATAGGCGGCGTTGTCGAACAGGACCGCGCCGAGCAGGGCCTGTTCGGCCTCTATGTTGGCCGGGGCGTGGGCCACCTCGGGCTCATGGGGAACGGTACGCAGGTCGAGGGCTGGAGCGAGGGCCATGGGGTTAGCGATAGCCTAACGGCGGGCCGGAAAGCGACGCGGCAAACGCGCCCTTCACAGGAATCCGGACGGCTGTGGATGGTTGTGCAACATGCTCACGCTTGCGGCGGTTCCTCGAGGTGAAGCCAGCTCAGCCGCTCCTCGGCGAAGGCGTGGCCGGCGGGCGGGGCGGCCTCCGGATCGTCGAGCGCGCCGACGTGGAAATGGGTCTCCGTGGGCCAGCGGTCGCCCTCGTAGGCGAGCGTCGAACCGCAGGCGGCGCAGAAGCCGCGCCTGACGCCGGGCGAGGAGGCGTACCACGCCGGCTCGCCGCGCGTGAACGTCACCTGCGAGCGCTCGAAGCCGGCGTAGGCCGACGCCGGCGCGCCGGTGTGGCGCCGGCAGCTGGCGCAGTGGCACCAGGCGGTCCACTTGGGCGGCCCCTCGAGGTGGAACCGCACCGCACCGCAAAGACAGCCGCCGTCCATGCGACCTCGGAAAAACGAATCACCCCTCAGGGGTTGTGGGCGCGCTCGCCATGATAGGTCATGTCGAGGCCTTCCTCGATCTCCTCGTCGCGGGCGCGAAGGCCGGTGACCGCGCGCGTGGCGTAGGCGAGGATCGCGGTGGCGATCACCGACCAGGCGACGACGGCGGCGACGCCGATCACCTGGGTGACGGCCTGGTCCGCCGGCCCGACGCCCGGCGCGTAGCCGGCGCCGCCGAGCGACTTCGTGGCCAGGCCCGCGACGAGCAGCGTGCCCAGAATGCCGCCGACGCCGTGCACGGCGAAGACGTCCAGGCTGTCGTCGACCTTCAGGCGGTGCTTGACCACGTCGACGGCGAAGAAGCAGACCACGCTGCCGGCGACGCCCAGGATCAGCCCGCCGAGAGGCCCCACGAAGCCGGAAGCCGGGGTGACGGTGGCCAGGCCGGCGACGACGCCGGTGACCATGCCGACCATGCTGGGCCGGCCGAAGCGCAGCTTCTCGATCAGGGCCCAGGTCAGGCCTGCGGCCGAGGCCGAGATGTGGGTGGCGAGGATCGCCATGGCCGCATCGCCCCCGGCGGCGAGCGCGCTGCCGCCGTTGAAGCCGTACCAGCCGACCCACAGCATGCCGGCGCCGATCATGGTCATGCCCGGATTGTGCGGCGGGCTGAGGTCGCGCGGGAAGCCGTCGCGCCGGCCGAGGATGAGGGCGATCACCAGCGCCGAGGCGCCGGCGGTGGCGTGGACGACGAGGCCGCCGGCGTAGTCCATGACGTTGCGCTGGGCCAGCCAGCCGCCGCCCCAGACCCAGTGCGTCACCGGCGCATAGACCGCCAGCAGCCAGAGGCCGCTGAACAGCATCACCGCCCCGAAGCGGATCCGCTCGACATAGGCCCCGACGATGAGGCCGGGCGTGATCACGGCGAAGGTCATCTGGAAGATGAAGAAGGCGCTCTCGGGGATCGTCCCCTTCAGGTCGCTGCGGCCGACCGACAGCAGGAAAGCCCGGGAGAGGCCGCCGACCAGAGGTCCAGACCCGTCGAACGCCAGGCTGTAGCCGATCGCCAGCCACAAGATCGAGGCCAGGCAGGCGATCGCGACGCAGTGGATCATCACCGACAGCGCGTTCTTCATCCTCACCAGGCCGGCGTAGAACAGGGCAAGGCCCGGCAGGGTCATGAACAGGACGAGGGCGGTGGCGGCCAGCACCCAGGCGGTGTCGCCGCTGTCGGCCTTGGCCGCGGCCGGCGCCGCCATGGCGAGGGCGGGCATGAACGCCGCCGCCGTCGCCGCCCCAGTCGCCGCCGCGATCGCTGGCCGAATCCGCACCACCGCCCCCCTCCAGGAAGAATCAAGCCTCGCCGCACACGGCGCCGCTTCCTTGTGCATCATCGATGCTTCAGCGGACAAGCGACGCTCGCATTTTAGGCGCCGCAATATGGGTGACGGGCGGCGGACAGACCCCGCCGCCCGTCGTCAGCACGCCGCTACCAGCGGTACGAGGCCCGGGCGTAGACGAAGCGGCCCTGGAACCCGAACGGCGAGTACTCCGGGAAGTCGCCGACCCCGTTCGACGAGATGGTGACGCCGTTCAGGATGTATGGCGGCGTGGTCGGATAGGTGTCGAACAGGTTGTCGACCCCCAGCGCCAGTTGCGCCCCGTGCAGCGTGACGCGCGCCTCCAGGTCCACCAGGGTCTTGGCCTGCAGCCTGTAGTCGCCGGCCGGGTTGCTGGTGTTCGACGGCTGCAGCAGGTCGCCGTAGTAGGTAGCCTTGGCCGTCGCCCCGAGGATGCCGCGCGTCCAGTCGATCGCCAGCGCGCCCTTGGTCTTGGGCTGGCCGTCGGTCAGCGTCGCCGTGCGGAAGTGCGGCAGCAGCACGGGCGCCGGGTTCAGCGCCGACAGCACCGGCGTCGAGCGGACGGCGGTCAGGTCGGTCTGGTTGTAGCTGACGCTGGCGCTGAGGTCGAAGCGGCCCAGGTCGACCGGCGGCGTCCAGTGGTAGGTCGCCACCGCCTCGACGCCCTTGGTCTCGCTGTCGACGCCGTTGGTGAAGAACCGCACGCCGCCGATCTGGGAGGCTGGCGGGAACAGGGCGATGACGTTCGCCTGCTGCAGGATGTCGGACAGCACCACCCGGTCCTTGATGCGGATGAAGAAGCCGTCGACCGTCAGCGAGAAGGCGCCGGCCCGGAAAACGCCACCGCCCGAGACGTTGACCGACTTCTCCGGCTTCAGCGGACTGGCCCCGATCAGCTTCGCCTGAGGCGAGCCGGGCGGGATCAGCACCGTCTGCACCGGCAGGCCGCCGACGAAGTTCGTCGAGGTGGTGGTGATGTGCGACTGCTGCAGCGAGGGCGCCCGGAAGCCGTTCGACACCGCCGCCCTCAGGGCGAAGTGGGGCGAGAGGTCGTAGCGGGCGGCGAACTTGCCGGTGAGCACGCTGCCGAAGTCCGAGTAGTGCTCGCCGCGCACCGCGAGGTCGACGTCCAGGGCGTCCGTCAGCTTGTCCTCGACGTCGAGGTACAGCGCCTCCGACCAGCGGCCGGCGTCGGTGGCGTTGGCCGGCGAGAAGCCGGAGAAGGCCTCCGCGCCCGGCACCCCGTGCACGTCCTGGGCCGGCGTCGCCCCGGTCTGGGTGACGAAGCCGCCGTCCTCGTAGGAAGCCGGCTCGCCGGCGATGATCTGGTAGTTCTCGTAGCGGACCTCGAGCCCGGCGGCGACGTTGACGCCGTCGAACCGCCGCGTCAGGGAAAAGTCGCCCAGCAGCTGCTGGAACTGCAGGGCGCCGGCGTCGAAGTCGTGCGGGCTGGTCGGGCCCAGCGAGGTGTTGATCGAGTCGATGACGCCGAAGTTGAAGCGGTTGATCCCGTAGACCAGGCTGGCGTCGGCGTCCCAGCCGTCCAGGTTGAAGGTCGCGCCGGCCGCCGCGCTGCCGTCGTAGACCTTGCCCTCGATCTTCGGCAGGAAGCCGTTCGGATAGACCGACTGGATGTTCGAGCCGGCGTTCGACTGCAGCGCCCGGCGGAAGTTCGCCGCCGAGATCGCGTCGCGGTACTGGAAGCTGGCCCAGCCGTAGAGGCGCACGCCGCCGGCCAGGTCGTAGCCGGCGTTGGCGAACAGGGTGTACTGCGAGAGCTTCGGATCGCCGTACCAGTTGTCGAAGCGGTTGAAGCCGAGCTCGCGCGGATCGGTCCCGGCCGTGGTGTACTGGGGCCGCGGATCGGGTCCGGCGCGGGTGGTGTGCTGCTGCACCTTGGCCTCGCCCGACACGGTCAGGAAGCCGCCGGCGCCGAGCGGCAAGCCGCTCCAGCCGTCGATCGTCGTCGTCTCGCCGTCGGTCAGGTGGCGGTGCGTCGGCAGGGTGACGCCGGGCACGACCGGGGCGTTCACCTTGTAGTGCACGTCGGTGTCGTACTGGCCGACGGTGACCGAGACCTCGCCGCCGGAACGGGCCTCGCGCAGGCGCAGGTTGATGACCCCGGCGATCGCGTCGGAGCCGTACTGCGCCGAGGCGCCGTCGCGCAGCACCTCGACCGTGCCGATCGCGGCGGTCGGGATCGTGTTCAGGTCGGTCGCGCCCGAGCCGTAGCCGATGGAGCCGTTCAGGTTCACCAGCGAGGCCAAGTGGCGGCGCTTGGAGTTGACCAGCACCAGGGTCTCGTCGGGCGACAGACCGCGCAGCGTGGCCGGCCGGATGGTGTCCGTGCCGTCCGTGACCGCGGGCCGGGTGAAGTTCAGCGACGGCAGCACCGTGGCCAGGGTCTGGGCGAGCTCGGTGTTGCCGTGCTGGGTGAGCTGGGCGCTCGGCACGACGTCGACCGGGGCGACGGTGTCGAGACGGCTGCGCGGGGCGGCGCGGCTGCCGGTGACCACGAGCTCGTCCATGGAGGACGCTTCGGACGCAGAAGACGTCTCGGCGTGGGCCAAGCCGGCGCCGAGGCCGCTCGCCGAGGCGGCGAGCAGCAGAAGGTAACGCAAACGCATAGGCAGATTGTCCCGACTCACGCCCCCCGCAGGGGGCCGCAAGCCCTCTCTCGGCCTGGATATAGCCCCGGCGCCAGAGTGGAAATGATATTTCTGCCACAGTGATCGAAGTAATGATCAAGAAAAATAAAGTCGGGCGCAGGATGAACCTGCGCCCGAGTAAGAGGAATTCACGTCGAATGTCTTGGCCCTTGGCGAGCCTATGAGCGCGCCTACCAGCTGTAGCTGACGCGCCCGTAGACGAAGCGGCCGTCGAAGCCGAACGGCGAGTAGCTCGAATAGGCCCCGCCGGTGGAGTTCGGGGCCGGCCGCGGATATTCGTCGAGCAGGTTGTTGGCGCCGAGGGCCACCTGCAGCCGCTGGGTCAGGTTCGCCCGCGCCTCCAGGTCGACCAGGGCGTGGTCGCCCAGCCAGTAGTCGAACGCCGCGTTCGTGTTCGGCACGTGCACGTTGCCGTAGTAGGTCACACGCGCCGTCGCGCCCCAGCGGCCCCAGGTCCAGTCCCCCTGGAACGAGCCCTTCCACTGCGGCTGGCCGTTGTTGAAGATCGAGGTGTTCACATAGGCGAACAGGGCGTCGCCGGCGCCGGCGCCGAGGATCGCCTCCAGCTGCGGCGTCGTGGGCTTCTTGGTCACCAGGGTGACGTTGTGGCTGACGCCCGCCTGCAGGTCGAAGGTGCCGAAGTTGTCGGTGGGGATCTGATAGGTGCTGACGATGTCGATGCCGTCCGTCGTCGTGTTCACCCCGTTGATGAAGAAGCGCAGGCCGGAGATGTCGCTTCCGGCCGGCAGGAGGGCGATGACCGCGCCCTGGGTCAGGTTCTCCGACAGAACGATGCGGTTGTTCACGTTGATCCGGTAGGCGTCGACCGTCAGCGAGAAGCGGCCGTAGCGGAAGACGCCGCCGACCGAGATGTTCAGCGACCTCTCCGGTTCCAGAGCCTTGCCGCCGATGGCCTCGGCGACCGGCGAGGTCGGCGGCAGGGTGGCGATCTGGAACGGCGTGCCGTTGATGAAGGTGGTCGACGTGGTCGTGAACGTCGTCTGCTGCAGCGCCGGCGCGCGGAAGCCGTTGGAGACCGCGCCGCGGATGGCGAACATCTCGGAGAAGTCGTAGCGGGCGGCCAGCTTGCCGGTCACCACGTCGCCGAAGTCGGTGTAGTGCTCGAAGCGGACGGCCGCGTCGGTGTCCAGCTGGTGCAGCGGGTGGACGTCGAGGTCGGCGTAGGCGGCCACGGACGAGCGGTCGTTCGTGCCGGCGTTCGAGGGCTGGAAGCCGGGGAACACCTGGGCGCCGGCGGCGTAGGGCACGGTCTTCGAACCGCTGCCGTCGAACTTGGTCCCGGTGAGCGTGGGATTGGTCCCGCTCGTGTAGGAATTCAGCTCGCCCGCGCGGATCGAATAGCGCTCGTAGCGGTACTCCACGCCGGCCGCCAGGGTGATCGGGTCGGCCAGGTTCGCGGGATGGAACTGGCGCACGAAGTCGGCATTGGCGACGATGTGGCTGTACTGCAGGCCGCCGGCGTCGAAGCGCGTCTGGCTGCCGGACCCGAGCGTGGCGTTGAGCGAATCGATCACCCGGTAGTCGATCAGGTTCGTGCCCCAGACGACGCTGGTGTCGCCGTCCCACTCGCCGAGCTTGAACTTGGCGCCCAGGGCGGCGCTGGCGTCCTGCACCGTCGGATTGATCTTGGGCAGGAAGCCGTCCGGATAGATCGACGCGATGTCCTGGATCGACGAATTGGCCGAGGCGCCGCCGACCGTGTTGTTGCTGTAGCAGTACACCGTCGCGGTGCAGGGCCGGCGGAACGTGCCGCCCGACGTGGTCTCGCGGTGCTGGTAGCTGGCCCAGCCGTAGAGGTGGACGGCGCCGGCGTCGTAGCCGCCGTTGGCGAAGAAGGTGTACTGCTCCAGCTCCGGGTCGCCGTACCACAGGCCGATGCGGTTGATGGTGTTCTCGCGCGGGTCGTAGACGCCGCCGGCCAGCACCGCGTACTGCGGCCGCTCGTCGGGGCCGGCGCGGACGGTGTGCTCCTGGCGCTTGTACTCCGCCGACACCGTCAGGAAGCCCGTGTCGCCCAGCTTGAAGCCGTTCCAGCCGGAGACGGTGGCCGTGAAGCCGTCGGTGATGTGGCGGTCGGCCGGGGCGTTCCAGGTGGCGCCGGTCGGCGCGGCCTGCGGCGTGCTGTGGAAGTCGGTGTCGTAGCCGCCGAAGGTCGCCGAAACGCTGCCGCCGTGGTCCGCTTCGCGAAGGCGCAGGTTCACGACCCCGGCGATGGCGTCCGAGCCGTACATCGCCGAGGCGCCGTCGCGCAGCACCTCGACGGTGCTGAGCGCGGCGGTCGGAATGGTGTTGAGGTCCACCGAGGCGGTGCCGCGGCCGACGGTGCCGTTGAGGTTCACCAGGGCCGAGGTCTGGCGGCGCTTGCCGTTCAACAGCACCAGCACCTGGTCGGGGGCGAGACCCCGGAGCGTGGCCGGCCGCACCGAGTCGGTGCCGTCGGTCAGCGTTGGCCGCGGGAAGTTCAGCGACGGCAGGGTCTCGGACAGGGCCTGGGCCAGCTCGGTCGAGCCGTTGTGCTGCAGCGTCGTGGTCGGCACCACGTCGACAGGGGCGGTGGTGTCGAGGCGGCTGCGCGGCGGCGTGCGGCTGCCGATGACGACCAGTTCGCCGACCGAGGTCCCGGACGAGCCGGAGTCCGCCTGGGCGGTCTCGGCGAAGGCCGCACCGGCCGAAAGGCTGATCGCCGACACGGCGACGAGCAGAGTAAGGCGATGATGCATCTGGCTTCTCCCCATGGCGCGCGCGGGTGCGCGGCCTATCCCATAGCCAAGATGGCTGCGCCGGCGGCTTATCGAAATGATATTTTTGCAACAGCGATCATCGTTCACTGTCACATCACGACAAAGGGCGCGGGTTGCCCCGCGCCCTCGTCAGTTCAGTCGTCTTCCAGCGGGAAGCCTCAGGCTTCGGCGCCCTCGAACGCCTGCTGGCCGGCGCCGCCCTCGAGCAGGTCGGCGGCCGCTTCGGCGTCCAGAGCCCGTTCTTCTTCGAACTGGGCGTTGATCACGTCCTCGCCGCGGGCCTGACGATCGGCCTCGTCCTGGCTGCGGGCGATGTTGATGTTGACGGTGATCGACACTTCCGGGTGCAGGCGGACCTTCACCGGATGGACGCCCAGGGTCTTGATCGGCTTGTCGAGCACGACCATGGCGCGGTCGATCTTGCCGCCTTCGGCGTTGACCGCCTCGGCCACGTCGCGGCCGCTGACCGAGCCGTAGAGCTGGCCGCTCTCGCCCGCCTGGCGGATCATCACGTAGCTGGAGCCGTCGAGCTTTTCGCCGGACTTGGAGGCCGCGTCGCGCGCCTTGGCGTTGCGCGATTCGATCTCGGCGCGCTGGGCTTCGAACACCTTCATGTTCGCGGCCGAGGCGCGCAGGGCCTTGGAGCGCGGCAGCAGGAAGTTGCGGGCGAAGCCGTCCTTCACCGTGACCACGTCGCCGAGGCCGCCGAGGCGCTCGACGCGTTCGAGCAGAATGACTTTCATCGGTCCTTCCCCCTTACTTCACGACGTAGGGGAGCAGGGCCAGGAAGCGGGCGCGCTTGATGGCCTTGGCCAGTTCACGCTGCTTCTTGGCCGAGACGGCGGTGATGCGCGAGGGCACGATCTTGCCGCGCTCGGAGACGTAGCGCTGCAGGAGCTTGACGTCCTTGTAGTCGATCTTCGGCGCGTTGGCGCCGGAGAACGGGCACACCTTGCGGCGGCGCATGAAGGCGCGGCGGGGACCCGAGGACGGGGCGGCGGCCGGCGCTTCCGGAGCGGTGACGTCGGTCATTGACGGCCTCCTTCAGGGACGAAGTCGTCGCGGCGCTCGCGCTCACGGTCGCGGCGGGCGAGGACGGGCGACAGCTCCAGGTCCAGCTCCTCGACGCGGACGGTCAGGTAGCGCAGCACGTCTTCGTTGATCGACAGCTGGCGCTCCATCTCCTTCACGGCCGGGGCCGGGGCGTCGATGGCGAACAGGGAGTAGTGTCCCTTGCGGTTCTTCTTGATGCGGTAGGTGAGGTTGCGCAGGCCCCAGTACTCGATCTTGGCGATGTGGCCGCCTTGACCTTCGATCAGGGTCTTCAGCTCCTCGTTCAGGGCCTCCGCCTGTTGCGGCGAGATGTCCTGACGCGCGATGAGCACGTGCTCGTAGTAAGCCATGGTTTCCTTCTTCCGTGAGGAAGGCGGCGCGCCGGGGCTGGAAGAAGCGCCCGGAACGATGGTTCTCGCCGCGGCGGCCGGGTGTTTCCCGAACCCTTTGACGTTCCGCGAAGAGACCGCATTCCGTGAAAGGGCGCGTCGTTACGCGCAAACGCCTTGAGAATCAAGAGTGGAGGGACGCCGGCCCACCTTCGGAAGACGTCTCCGGTCAGTGGCGCAGGGTCTAGGTGGCCATCCGGATCTCCGCGCCGGGCGGGAGTTCGTGGATCTTGGTGGCCAGGCGCCCGCGGAAGGTGAGGATGTCGACCAGGTCGACGGCTTGCAGGTTGGAAGGCTCGAAGGCGCCGCCCAGCACGAAGGGCTCGCGCCCGGTGAGGCGCCAGCCGGGCCGCAGCGGACCGTTGGCCTCGCGCCAGGCCTTCATGAACGGCCAGCCCGTCTGGCCGGCGGGATCGGCCAGGATCGCCTCTGCCCACCCTTCCAGGCTGTCCGCCATCGGCTCGGCCACGCCCGTCTCGGTGGCGAAGCGCACCACCTTGT
>DASZQQ010000282.1:0-3481 GCA_035549595.1 Caulobacteraceae bacterium | reverse complement strand
CGGGCCGTTGGCGGCGTTGGCCGCGGCCCGGGCCTTCTGCATCGCCTCGCGCAGGGAGAAGGCCGGCGGCGCTTCGGCCTGGGGCTCGGGCGCGGCGGGAAACGCCTCGGCGACCGGTTCGGCGGCGGCCAGGGCCTGGACGCGCAGCGGCTCGTCCGCCGGCGCGGGCGCTTCGGCGATCGCGGCGACCTCGGCGGCCAGGAGTTCGTCGTCGAACGGCTCGGCCTCGGCGTGCGGCGGCTCGACTTCGGCGACCGGCTCGGGCTCCAGGTCCGGGGCCGGCTGGAAGATGTCCTCGACCTCGGCGGGAGCGGCCGCCTCGGCGACGGTCACGAACTCGTCGGCGGCTTCGAAGTCGCCGTCGCTGAAGGCTTCCGGCGCGCTCTGCGTCCAGGTCTGGGCCGGCGCGGCGGCGAAGCCGCGGCTGCTGACCGTCCGCGTCTCGCGGTAGACGGAGCCCGGGAAGGCGCCCTGGAATGCACCCTGGGCGGCGGGGGCGGCCTCGGGGGCCTGCCACGGCGCCGGGAACGGATCTTCGCCGAACAGGCTCTCGTCCGGGTCGTAGGTGTTGCGGCGCGGGTCGTGGGCGCGCTGCTCGGCCAGACGCTCCAGCTTCTCGCGCGCCTCTTCCAGCAGCTTGGCGGTGCGCTCCTCGCTCTGGCGGATGCGGTCGGCCAGTTCGCTGGACGCCCGCTCGTGGCGCTCGCCGATGCGCTCGGTGACGCGGGCGACCTGCTCGCCGACGTCGTCGATGGCCTGGGCCGAGCGGCGCTCGGAATTGGCGATGCGTTCGGCCAGGCGCTCGGAGATGCGCGCGATCTCCGAGCCGAGGCGCTCCAGGGCCTGAGCCTGCACCGTGTCGGCGCGGGCGAGGCGGGTGTCCATGGCCTGGGCGATCCTGGCGACCTCCCCCCCGACCTGTTCGATCGCGTCGGCGCTGCGGTGCTCGACGGTCTGGATACGACGGGACATGGCGCCGGCCATGTCAATGACTTCGCGGCCCATGCGCTCGATGGCCTGGGCCGAGCGCTGCTCGGCGGCCTTCACGTGCTCGCTCATCTCGGCGAGCGTGCGCTCCATGCGGTCGAAGCGGCCGTCGGCGGCGGACTTCAGGCGCTCGGCCATCTCGCTGCGCGAAGCTTCGACGCGGGCGGTCAGGGTGGCGGCGAGCTGTTCGAGGCGGGCCTCGGCGGCGGCGGCGCGGCCGTCGCTCTCCACGGAGCCGAGCCGCTCGTCGAGCTGGGCGAAGGACTGGCGCAGGTCGCGCAGGGCGCCCGAGGTGCGGCCCTCGGCCTCCTCCAGGCGCGCGCCGATGCGGCTGACCACCGCCTCGACCAGGGCCTCGGCGTCGGCCTTGGCGCCCTCGCCCTGCGAACCGGCCTCGAAGGCGTCGACGCGGGCCTTCATCTCGGCCAGGGCGTCGCGGGTGCGGCTCTCGCCGTCGTAGAGGTGGCCGGCGACGCGGCCGAGGGTCGACTCCAGGGCCTTCAGGGCCTCGGCCGACCGCGGCCCGACGGCGTCGGTCTCGATCTTCTTGAGCCGCTCGCCGATGCGCGACTGCTCGTACTGCACGTCCTGGACGACGCCCTCGAAGCGCGCGGCGACGGCGGTCTGCTCGCGCTCGGCCGACTCCAGGCGCGAGAGCATGCCGCGCACGGTCTGGTCGACGCCGCTGATGGCGAGCGTCGAGCGGTGCTCGGCCGCCTCGATGCGGTCCGACAGGCGCTCGAGGGCCGCGGTGACGCGCCCCACCTCGTCTGCCGGATGCTCGGCGATCTCGAAACGGGGCGGCGCGGAGCGGTCCGCTCGCGGCGCGGCGACGTAGTTCTGTTGCGCGGACATGGCGAAATAGTCCTGGGATGTCGCGTCTTCCGGCCCTTCGTCAGCCTTCAGACGGTCGATCCATTCGCTGAGGGAGAGGCCGGATTGACGCGCAAGCTCCGCAGCCTGCTCGCGCGCTCTGGGGTCCAACCCCTTCGTTCTTCCGGGCGCCCCCGCGCTCATCCGAATCGCTCCGATACCCCTCCGCTTTGACGGTACCCACCGATCCCTAGTGTGTAAACGCATGCCGGGCGCCAAATGTAGCGTTGGTATGCGAAACGAAGCCGAGGGCGGCAGGCCCTTGCGGAGCCGGCTTTTTTTGTCGATCCAGCGTGGTTAACGAGGGGTTACCAATGGTCTGGGGGACCTTAACGAGATGGGCCTGGAACTGACGGCGGCGCTGGCCGCGGCGGCGCTCGCGATCGCCCTCTTCTGCGGCTGGATGGGCGCCCGCCCGACCAAGGTGTTGGGCCAGCCACGCCTTGTGCCGTGGCGGTTTCTGATGATGCTGGCGTTCGCCTTCCTGGTCGCCGTGCTCGTCCACCTGGTGGCGCTGCTGAAGGGCGGCTGAGCCGGCTACCCGTTAAGGGTCGGACGCCCCCGCGTGCGTCCTCGCGCCACAGAACCGGGGGGCTGGCCGCGGGCGAAGCGGCCGTTTCGGCCGTCCGGAATTGGTTTCGGCTGTGGGAAAACCGATTCCGCGCCCCAGCTCTTCCCGGCGAACGCCGGGCCCCGTCCGGGCTCTGAATTTCACCACAGAGGCCACAGAGGCAAGGGAGGAACACAGAGGCGCCACTCCCCGGTCTCCGTGAGACCTCTGTGACCTCTGTGAACCTCCGTGACCTCTGTGGTCGACGGGGCGCGCGGTTTCACGATCCGGCTTCGCCGGAGGGATCGGCCTTAAGCCGCCTTCTTCGCCTCGGCGGGCTTGTCGGCGGCGCGTTTGGGGCGGCGGGTGAGGCCCGCGACGCCGCCGGAGGACAGCAGGCCCACGTCGGCCAGCAGGATCGGCAGGGCCCACTTGTGCGGCGCCGCCAGGTAGCGCGGCTGCCAGACCGGGTCGTACTTGTCCTTGTACCGGCGCACGCCGCGGAAATTGTAGATCTCCTCGCCGCGCTCGAAGAGCAGGTTGCCGACCCGGCTCATGATCGGGGCCAGCGGCCGGTCCTCGAGGCCCGCCAGCGGCGCCATGCCGAACTCGAAGGCGACGTAGCCCTCCTCGCGGCCCCACTGCAGCAGCTCGACGAACAGGAAGTCCATGACGTTCTTGGGCGCGTCGTCGCTGTAGCGCATCAGGTCCATGGAGAAGCTTGTCTTCTTGGCCGTCGTCCACAGGGTGGCGAAGGCGACGATCCTGCCGTCGACACGCACCACGGCGATCGGGAACTCGGCGACGTAGGACGCGACGAAGCCGCCCATGGAGAACGCCTTCTCGCCGCCGGCATGGTGGCTGAGCCACTGGTCGGAGATCGCCTTCAGCTCGCAGATCAGGGCGTCCGGCGCGCCCGGCGGTATCACCTCGAACGTGCCCCCGCCCTCCCCGGTCTTGCGCCAGTTGCGGCGCAGGGTCTCGCGGCGGCGGCCCTCGAGCGAGAAGCTGTCCAGCGGCACGGCGGCGCTCTCGCCTGTCTTCTGGATCGAGAAGCCCAGCTCGACGAGA
>DASZQQ010000281.1:0-6932 GCA_035549595.1 Caulobacteraceae bacterium | reverse complement strand
ACCAGTTCGGCAAGAACGGGGCCGACTTCGCCGCGGCGAACGAGGACGACTACATCGTCAAGGCCCACGCCTTCGTCGACAACCCGCCGGCCGGAGCCGAGACGCTGAACCGCCGCAATGGCGACCGCCTGATCTACGACGGCCGAGCGAACGTCTTCGCCGTGGTGACCAAGGACGGGGCGCCCAGGACCATGTTCAAGCCCAAGGACGGCCCGGCCTACTGGGCCCAGCAGAAGGCCCGCGAAGCCAGCCGCCAAGCCTCCCGCAGCCAGGACGACAACGAGAGCTGAGCCGCGCCAGCCGTCTTCAACACCGGTCCCTGACCGGCGGCAAGGCCGGTCCGGGACCTTTGGGGATTGCTGAAGCGCTGATTGAAAGGGACCACGAACCACACGAACCACACGAACGGGTCCGGGAAGGCTTCGGCTACCGCGACAACCTGGATTGTTCGTGTGGTTCGTGGTCGATTCCGACGACGCCTGCGGCGTCCTCGGTGGCGGCGAGCCTGGCGCCTTCGGATCTTCGCCGGGTCAGCGGAGCATGGTCGTGACCAGGGCCGCGGCGAGGAAGAACAGGGCCGAGACCAGGACGCCGAGCAGGAAGGCGAAGCTGGGGGCTATGGCCGGGCTGGGCTCGTCCGGCTCGGCGGCCGCGACGGGCGGCGGACCGGACTCCGCTTCGGCCCGGCGCTCCACCGAGCGGGCGAGGGCGCTGACGGCGATGCGGGCGTCTTCCAGGAAGCCGCGGATCTTCGCGGTGGGGGCGAGCTCGCGGGCGATCCAGCGGCGCACCACCGGGTCGGCGGCGCGCCAGATGTCGTGCTCCGGATCGATCCGCCGCGCCACGCCCTCGACCGTGACCATGGTCTTCTGCAGCAGCACCAGCTCGGGGCGCAGGCGCATGTCGAAGAGGGCGGTGATCTCGAACAGCTGCGCCAGCAGCCGGCCCATGGAGACGTCGTGCGCCTTGCGACCGAACACCGGCTCGCCGACCGCGCGCAGGGCCTGGGCGAAGGCGGCGCGGTCGTGGTGCGCGGGCACGTAGCCGGCCTCGAAGTGGGTGTCGGCGACGCGGGCGTAGTCGCGCTGCAGGAAGCCCCACAGGATCTCGGCGAGATAGCGCCGCTCGCCAGGGCCCAGGCGACCGACGATGCCGAAGTCGACGGCGATCAGCTCGGCCGGTGCCTGGACGAACAGGTTGCCCTCGTGCAGGTCGGCGTGGAACACGCCGTGGTCCAGGGCCTGGGCCAGGAAGGCGCGGATCAGGTTGTCGCCGAGCGCGCGCCGGTCGAGGCCGGGCTGGGCGAGGGAGGCGGGATCGGAGAGCGGCGCGCCTTGCGCCCACTCCAGCGTCAGCACCCGCCGGGCGACCCCGTCCCAGACCACGCGGGGGGCGGTCATGTAGCCGTCCGGGGCCATGGCCGCGCGCAGCTCGTCGGCGCCGGCGGCCTCGAAGCGCAGGTCCAGCTCCAGCTCCAGGGCGCGGGCGACGGTGGCGGCGAAGGCGCGCGGCTCCAGCCGGCGGGCCGGCGCCACCCAGGCTTCGACGAGGCGGGCCGCCAGGGCCATGGCCGCCGCGTCGGAGGCGACGCGGCTCTCGATCCCGGGGCGCAGCACCTTCACGGCCACCTGCCGGCCGTCGATCAGGCGCGCCGGATGGGCCTGGGCCAGGGAGGCTGCGGCGACCGGGTCCCCAACCTCGGCGAAGAGCGCCTCCACCGGCCGGCCGAGGGCGCGGGCGATCTCGGCCTTGGCCTCGGCGGTCGGGAACGGCGGCAGGCGGTCCTTCAGGCGCGAGAGGTCTTCGGCGAACGTCACGCCGAAGATGTCGGCGCGGGTCGACAAGAGCTGGCCCATCTTGATGGCCACGGGCCCCAGCCGCTCCAGGGCGTGCGCCAGCCGCTCGCCCGGCCGGCCGCGGCGGGCCGCGCCGCCGGCGAAGAGGCGAAGGAGCCGCGCCAGGGCCCGCACCGCCGGCGGCAGGGCCGGATCGAGCTCGCGCGGCATCAGGGCGTCGGCCCGGACCAGGGTCCAGCCGACGCCGATCAGACGGAAGAAGGAGGCCGGGCCCGCCACTCTTCGCCCTAGAGGGCCCAGCCCTGGTGCAGGGCCGCCACGCCGCCGGCGAAGTTGGTCACGGAGACGCGGCCGAAGCCGGCCTGGCGCATCATCGCCGCCAGCCCTTCCTGGTCGGGGAAGCGGCGGATGCTCTCGACCAGGTACTGGTAGGCCTCGCGGTCGCGCGCCACGACCTCGCCGATGCGCGGGATGACGTGGAACGAATAGGCGTCGTAGGCCTTGCCGAGCGCCTCCGTGATCGGCCGGGAGAACTCCAGGCAGAGGTAGCGGCCGCCGGGCTTCAGCACCCGCCGCGCTTCGGAAAGCGCCTTGGCGATATCCGTCACGTTCCGAAGGCCGAAGGCGATGCAGTAGGCGTCGGCGCAGGCGTCCGGCAGCGGCAACCCTTGCGCGTCGCCCACGGACCAGGCGATCTCGGGCTCGCCGCCGCGGCGAAGGCCGGCGCCGACCATCTCGGCGTTGTAGTCGACGACCACGATGCGGGCGGGCGCGCCGCCCCGCCGGTTCTGGGCGGCGCGGGCCATGCGGGCGAAGCGGCGGGCCATGTCGCCGGTGCCCCCGGCGCAGTCGACGATCAGCTCGCCCGGCTGAGGGTTCATCCGCGCCGCCGCCGCGTCCTTCCAGAGCCGGTGCGTTCCGGCGCTCATCAGGTCGTTCATCAGGTCGTAGCGGCGGGCGACGCGGTCGAACACGCCGCGCACCAGCCGCGGCTTCTCGGCCGGATCGACGTTGCGGTAGCCGAAGGAGGCGGCGGTCTCGGTCATGCGCGCCTGTCTAGTGCCTGGGCCCACGACGGGCCAACGTTTTCGCGCGCCGGGGGCGCGTCCACGGGGCCGCTGGCGCTCAGGTCCCGCATCGGCTAGGCCTTGGCCATGCCCGAACTGCCCGAGGTGGAGACCGTCCGGCGCGGACTGGAGCCGGCGCTGGCCGGCGCGCGCCTGGCCAGGGTCGAGGCGCGGCGCCCGGACCTGCGCTTTCCCCTGCCCGAGGGCTTCGTCCAGCGCCTCACGGGGGCCCGGATCCTGGAGCTCAGGCGGCGCGCCAAGTACATCCTGGCCCCGCTCGACCGCGGCGAGACGCTGGCCATGCACCTGGGCATGACCGGCCGGTTCGAGATCGAGGGCCTGGATGGGCCCGCGCGGCCTGGCGACTTCGCCCTCGCCGCCCCGGCCGACCCGCGCCACGCCCACGTGGTGTTCGAGACCGAGGACGGGGCCAGGATCACCTATTTCGACGCCCGCCGTTTCGGCTTCATGGAGCTGATCGACAGCGAGCGGGTGGACGAGCATCCGCGGTTCGCCGGCATGGGCCCGGAGCCGCTCGGCGAGGCCTTCGACGCCGGCTACCTGGCCAGGGCGTTCAAGGACCGCCGCCAGTCGCCCAAGACCCTGCTGCTCGACCAGCGCATCGTCGCCGGGCTCGGCAACATCTATGTCTGCGAGGCGCTGCACCGGGCCGGGATCTCGCCGCTGAAGCCCGCGGGGCGGATCGCCGCCCGGCGGCTCGGCCCCCTGGTCGAGGCGATCAAGGCGGTGCTGGCCGAGGCGATCGAAGCCGGCGGCTCGACCTTGCGCGACTACGCCGGCGCCGACGGCGCGCTCGGCTACTTCCAGCACAGCTTCCAGGCCTATGGCCGCGAGCACGAGCCGTGCCTGGAGCCCGGCTGCCGCGGCGTGATCCGCCGCGCCGTCCAGGGCGGGCGCTCGACCTTCTACTGCCCGGAGCACCAGAGGTGATGCGGCGCCTCCTTGCGTGGGGGCTGGCGGCCCTGGCCCTGGCGCTGGCGACGCCCGCGCTGGCCCAGCCGCCGGTGTGGATCATCCGCGACAAGGACTCCGAGATCGTCCTGTTCGGCTCGGTGCACGTCCTGCCCCAGGGCCTGGACTGGCGCCCTCCGGCCCTGACCAGCGCCCTCGCGCGGGCCGACGACCTGTGGTTCGAGATCCCGATCAGCCCGATCTCCTCGCTCGAAGGCGAGCGGCTGATGGAGGCCAAGGGCGGCTATCCGCCCGGCGAGAGCCTCTACGACCACCTGACCCCCGACCAGGCCGCGCGCCTGAAGCGGGTCGCCGACAAGCTGTCGATTTCCGAGGCGGCGCTGGCGCACATGCGGCCGTGGTACGCCGAGGTCATGCTGTCGGTGATCCAGGACGCCCGCGCCGGGGCCAGCGCCACCGACGGGGTCGAGCAGCAGATCCAGGCCGCCGCGCCGCCCACCGTGCGGCGGCGGGCGTTCGAGAGCGTCGAGGAGCAGGTGCGCTTCCTGTCCGGCGCCCCGCCCGGGGCCCAGGTGGCGTCGCTGGACCAGACCCTGACCGAGATCGAGCAGAAGCCGGACGCCTTCCGCACCGTGGTCGACCACTGGATGGCGGCGGACCTGGCGGGGCTGAAGGCCGATGCGCTCGACCCGCTGCAGGCCGCCTCGCCGGAGCTTTACCGGCGCCTGATCACCGAGCGCAACGCGCGCTGGGCCAAGGTCATCCGCCGGCGCCTGAGGGGCCATGGCGTCACCGTGATCGTCGTCGGCATGGGCCACCTGATCGGCCCCGGCGGCCTGCCCGCCCTGCTGCGCGCCCGGGGCCTGGCGGTCGAGGGGCCGTGAGATGGAAGAGTCGCCCCTGGCACGATTGACCAGCGCCGGGGCATCCCGTATATCCGCGCCTCCCGTTTTTGGAGGGCCGCGCCGTCGTCCGGCGCACCCCGGCATCCTAAGGTCGAGACGTCCATGGCCAACAACCCCGGCGCCAAGAAGGCGATCCGCAAGATCGCGCGCCGCACCGAGGTCAACAAGGCGCGCCGCTCGCGCGTGCGCACCTTCGTTCGCAAGTTCGAAGAGGCCCTCGCCAGCGGCGATGCGGCCCAGGCCAAGGCGGCCTTCGTGGAGGCCCAGTCGGAGCTCATGCGGGCGGTCGGCAAGGGGGTCGTCCACAAGAACACCGGCTCGCGCAAGGTTTCGCGCCTCGCGGCCCAGCTGAAGAAGATGGCCGTCGCCTGATCCTGGCGGCCCTCGCCCCCTAACCATCTGAAAAATAAGCATTAACGCCTCGAAGCTCAGCCGCTTCGGGGCGTTTCGGCGCGCCTGCGGTTAAGCCGCATGCGACGGATTTTGGCGCCCCAAAATTGTGATCGAAGGGCGGGCCCTTGCCCTCGTTGGGGATGCCGCGAGTCAACCGTGAAAATCATCCGGGACAGCTTAGATTCGCGTTGACGGCGGGGGGCGCAAGTCTAGTCTCGGCCTTCTCAAAGCTTTCGGTCTTACACGGACGAAAACGACGGCGGAGCGGCTGCGTTCGCCGAGAGGGGAAGTGTGTGTCTGGAAAATGAGGCCCTGGAACGCGGGGGCGTTCGGGGTCGCTCCCGTCCGCAAGGATCGGAGTACGTCGGGAAATGGGGCAGATGGCGACAAAGGGAATGGCGACCATGGCGTCTGCGACGCCCGCTGGGGCGGTGTGGGGTATTGCCTGCCAGACGTTGCGCAGCGAGCTGGGCGACGACACCTACGGATCCTGGCTTGCGCAGGCGGCCCTGCGCACCATGCCCAACGGGTCCCTGTGCCTGGTGACCCCGACCGGCATCGCGCGCGACTGGATCCGCCGCTACGCCTGGCGCCGCATCGGCGAACTGTGGGCGGCCAACGACCCTGAGGGTCGCCAGCTGACGCTGAAGTCGCGCCTGGAGTTCGAGGCCGAGGGCGGCGAGGCCGCGCCGAAGGTGCTGCCGATCGAGGCCGCCGAGCCGGTGTCCGTCGACACCGCGCCCGCCGCCGGCCCCGCCGCCGGCAAGGCCAGCCGCCTGGGCGGCCTGCAGGAGCGCTTCACCTTCGACACCTTCGTCGCGGGCCCCGCCAACGAGTTCGCCCACGCCGTCGCCCGGCGGGTGGCGTCCTGGGCCGACGGCCACTTCAACCCGGTGGTGTTCCACGGCCCCTACGGCTTCGGGAAGACCCACCTGCTGAGCGCTCTGGCCTGGGAGGCCATGCGCACGGCGCCGGAGCGCAAGGTGGTGTACCTGACCGCCGAGCGCTTCCTGTCCAGCTTCGTGCGCGCCCTGATGGAGCGCCAGGCCGCGGCCTTCAAGGAGGAGCTGCGTTCGGCCGACCTGCTGCTGATCGACGACGTCCACTTCATCGGCGGGAAGCAGTCCACCGAGGAGGAGCTGTTCCACACCCTGGCGGCCCTGATGGAGGACGGCCGGCGCGTGGTGTTCTCCGCCGACCGCCCGCCCGCGGCCCTGACCGAGATCGACGCGCGGCTGCGCTCGCACCTGTCGGCGGGCCTCGTCTGCGGCATCGAGCCGGCCGACCGCACGCTGCGCCTGGGAATCCTGGAGCGCAAGCTGCAGGCGCTGTGCCGCCAGCAGGGCTTCTCCGCCTCCCTGCGGCCCGAGGTGATGCAGTTCCTGGCCGACCGCTTCACCGACAGCGTGCGCGAGCTGGAAGGGGCGCTGAACACCCTGGTCGCCCGCGCCGGCGAAGGCGTGTGCCGGGTCGGGCTCGACCAGGCCCAGGCGATACTGGGACCTCACCTTCGCGGCGGCGAGAAGCGGATCACCATCGACGACATCCAGAAGGCCTGCGCCGAATACTACGGCATGAAGCAGGCCGACCTGATCTCCGAGCGGCGCAACCGGTCGATCGCCCGCCCGCGGCAGGCGGCCATGTGGCTGGCCAAGCAGCTGACGACCCGCTCCTTGCCCGACATCGGACGCAGGTTCGGCGGACGCGATCACACCACCGTCCTGCACGCGGTGCGCAGGATCGAGGCGCTCAAGGCCGACGACGCCCAATTGACCCGCGATCTGGAGGCGTTGTCGCGCAAGCTGCGGGGGTGAAGCCTCTTTCGCGCGCGCGGTTTT